>JABMNS010000097.1 GCA_013204445.1 Sphingomonadales bacterium | reverse complement strand
TTGTGCACTAGAGCTGCCAGTGCGGAACATCTGCTCCGACGAAAGTCGCGAATCTCAGCGATCCTTGAAAAGCGTTTCAGCCGTATGCTCGACCGGTGCAGCTGCTTCGTCTGTTTCACCCGACAGGGCCGCTTCTGCGTCACGAGCCGCTTTTGCGCGTTCTTCGTGCAGTTCGGCGATCAGCGCTTCCTTGTCACCGCCTAGCTTGGTGTCATCTGCCATTTCCGGCTCGATGCCAGCTTTTTTCGCGGCCTTGGCAACAACCGCGTCCAGCTCGCGCTGCGAACAGAGGCCAAGGGTCACCGGGTCTTTTGGTGCGATATTGGCGATATTCCAATGCTCACGATCACGGATGGCACTGATGGTTGTCCGAGTGGTGCCGATCAGCTTGCCAACCTGGGCATCGGAAATTTCCGGGTGATTGCGCAGCAGCCAGGCGATGCCATCAGGCTTGTCCTGACGCTTGGAAACGGGCGTATAGCGGGGTCCTTTGGTCCGGCGTATCTGCTCCGGTCCCTTTTGAATGACCATCCGATAGTTTGCATCTTTTTCGGCTTTCTCGATTTCTTGATGGGTCAGTTCATGCGCCTGGACCGGATCGCGTCCAGTATATTTGGAGCTAGCAAGATCATCCGCCATCGCGTTGACTTCGAGAATATGGATCCCGCAAAATTCAGCGATCTGGTCAAAGCTGAGCGCTGTGTTGTCGACCAGCCAGCTAGCGGTTGCATGCTGCATAAGAGGAGTTGCTTGTTCGGCCATGAGGGCATCCTTCCAGTAGCTGGCGTTTTTGGGCCAGCGGTAATAGAAAATAAAGGGCCGCCCCCTTGCGGAGACGGCCTGCTGGTAGCTTGTGTAGAATGTTTGCAGGGAGTCGGCAAGATATTTGGCTAAACCCGCGCAAATATTGCCTTTGCGAGGATCTGGCGCGACATATGGCATTGCGGATGCCGGTCTTGTGATGCCAGACCATTGAAAAACTGGCTAGCGCTCGCGTCCCAGCTATATTTCCTACCAAGCGAAATACAATCAGCAGAATCTAGAGTCAGCGCGCGCTGGATCGCGGCGCTCAGATCTTCGTCCATGGCGCCGCTTTTCGCTGTCAAAATGTCAATTGGGCCAGTCACCGGATAGGCCGCTACCGGAGTGCCGCAAGCAAGAGCCTCGATAATCACCAGACCGAATGTATCGGTCTTGCTGGGGAAGACAAAAACATCCGCTCCGGCATAATAGCTAGCCAGCTCTGGGCCCGATTTTTTGCCGACGAAATGGACCTCGGGATGACGCGCTTTCAAACCCTCCAGCGCCGGTCCATCGCCGACCACGACTTTCGAACCCGACTGATCACTGTCCAGAAAAGCTGCAATGTTTTTCTCGATCGCCACCCGCCCTACATAGAGCTGGATCGGCCGCGCCAGTTGCCCATATTCTGCAGGTGGTGGCGCATCGGCATGGAAATTCAGCAGATCGACGCCGCGGCTCCAGTAATGGATATGAGACAGTTTTTCACTATGCAGCTGATTGCGGACGCTTTCTGTCGAGACCATGATCGCCTCAGATCCGCGGTGAAACCAGCGGATATAAGGCCAGAACAGGCGCGGTGACATTTTCGTTCTTTTGGCCAGATATTCCGGGAACTGCGTATGATAAGCGGTTGTAAACGGACGCTCGTTTCTGCGGCACCAACGGCGCGCCTGGATACAGAGAGGGCCTTCGGTGGCCAGATGCACGGCATCCGCACCAAAGGCCTCGATCCGCTTCCCGATGGTACGGACCCGGGCGAAGGCTAGACGAATTTCCGGATAGCTTGGCGCGGGGATCGAGCGATATTGGTCTGGCGAGATCACCATTATCTCATGTCCCCGATCGCGCAACAGCCCGATGACCGTATCTAGGGTTCGCACCACACCATTGACTTGCGGATGCCAGGCGTCCGTCACCAGCGCGATCTTCATGCCGCCTGATCCATGCCACCGTCGACCGACATCAACTTGGCCGGCTGCTCTTCGCGCTCCTTGCGCGCCTTGATTTCGTCAGCCCAGTGGAGAATTTGCATATTGCCGTCGTCGCATTCAACCAATGCGGTGCAGCCCTCCACCCAGTCGCCGTCATTATAATATTCAATGCCCTTGATTGTACGATGTTCGGCGGTGTGAATATGGCCGCAGACCACGCCGTCGACGCCGCGGATTTCAGCCGCCTTGGCCACTGTTTCTTCGTAGCGGCCGATGAACTCGACCGCATTTTTGACCTTGTGCTTGGCCATTTTCGACAGCGACCAATAGGGAAGGTCCAGCCAGTTGCGGACCTTGTTGACCAGCCAGTTGACCCGCATCAGCGCCACATAGGCAGCGTCGCCGACAACTGCGAGCCAGCGATGGGCGAGCATCACCGTGTCAAATTCATCGCCATGTAACACCAGCAGGCGGCGGCCATCGGCAGTTTCGTGGATCGCCGAACGCCGAATTTCGACGCCGCCAAAATTCAGCCCAGTGAACTGGCGGAACATCTCGTCATGATTGCCGGGAATATAAACGATACGCGTGCCGCGTTTCGCGCGTTTCAATATTCGCCAGATGATATCATTATGGCTATCCGGCCAGAA
>JABMNS010000096.1 GCA_013204445.1 Sphingomonadales bacterium | reverse complement strand
CTGCGGGAATAGAAATGCGCCACACCGCTATCCTGGGTCAGTTGCAATGCTTCGGCATTCATATAAGCCAGCATCAGCAACTCACCAGACGAATCATCGGTAACGACTGCTGTAATCAGGCCCTTCGAATCATATTTCGGCTGGAGCAGATTTCCGGTTTCGCGATCATTTTCAATATTGGTCATGATAGTGGATTAAGACCCGATCCGGTCCTGCGCAACGGCTAATGGCGCAATTGATCCAGCCCATGCCTGCCCGTTCGCGTAATATTATGATTTTATGACATTGGGGGCAGACAAAGCCGCCATTCAAACCTATATGGCTGTCATTCCCCGCCCGACCAATAACAAGCCAGGTGAGATATGCTGACAACCCACCCGTTTGATGACGACAAGCTGCGGGAAGAGTGTGGCGTTTTTGGAATCGCCGGGATTGACGACGCAGCCGCCATGGTTGCGCTCGGTCTTCACGCTCTCCAGCATCGCGGACAGGAAGCCGCGGGCATTACCTGCCGCAACGGCAAGGAGTTTTACAGTCATCGCGCGCTTGGCCCGGTAGCCGGCAATTTCGACAGCGAAGAAGTGATCCGCCGACTGCGCGGTGATTCTGCCTGTGGTCATGTCCGCTATTCGACCACCGGCGCAGGCACTTTGCGCAACGTCCAGCCGCTCGAAGCCGATCTCGCTTCCGGCGGCTTTGCTATCGCTCATAATGGCAATATTTCCAATGCATTGGCATTGCGTGATGAACTGGTCCGCCATGGTTCGATTTTTCAGTCGACCAGCGATACCGAAGTCATCATCCATCTGGTCGCGACATCCAAATATCGCACTTTGCTCGACAAGTTTATCGATGCTTTGCGACAGGTCGAGGGCGCCTATTCGCTGATCTGCATGACCGCTGAAGGCATGATTGCCTGCCGCGATCCGCTCGGTATCCGTCCGCTGGTGATGGGCCGGATCGGTGAAGCCTATGTCTTTGCTTCGGAAACCGTCGCGCTGGATCTGGTCGGTGCGGAATATGTCCGCAGCGTGGAACCCGGCGAGCTGATCGTTGTTACCAATGGTGAACTGCGCTCCCATCGCCCTTTCCCCAATGCTCAGGCCCGGCCCTGTATTTTCGAACATGTCTATTTCTCGCGACCCGATTCGATTGTCGACGGCAATTCGGTTTACAGCGTACGCAAGGAAATTGGCGCCCAGCTGGCGATCGAGAGCCCGGTCGATGCAGATATTGTGATCCCGGTCCCGGACAGCGGCACCCCGGCGGCCCTCGGTTTTGCCGAACAATCGGGGATTCCTTTCGAACTGGGTATCATCCGGTCGCATTATGTCGGTCGCACATTCATCCAGCCTACCGACGGCGTCCGTCATCTCGGCGTCAAACTCAAGCACAATGCCAACCGCCCGCTGGTCAATGGCAAGAAAATCGTATTGGTCGACGATTCGATCGTTCGCGGCACCACCAGCATGAAAATCGTCCAGATGATGCGCGAAGCGGGTGTGGCCGAAGTCCACATGCGGATCGCCAGCCCGCCGACCATGCACAGCTGCTTTTATGGTGTGAACACGCCGAAACGGGAAAAATTGCTCGCGGCCCAAAAATCCATCGAGGAAATGCGTGAATTCATCCAGGCCGATAGCCTCGCTTTTGTTTCGATCGACGGCCTCTACCGCGCCACGGGTGAAGAAACCCGCCATGATATCCAGCCGCAATATTGCGATGCCTGTTTCACCGGCGCCTATCCGACCGTCCTCACCGACCGCGATGGTGAGGAAGAGCCAGATCAGCTGACCATGCTCAACGAACGACTGGATTCATCTGGTCCGGGTCGGGACCATGAGCCGTCGGGCGATTTGCCGCGTATCAGGCAAACGGCGAACTAACTATGAAATTTGAAGGTCAACTGGCGCTCGTTACGGGTGCAAGCCGCGGCATCGGCGCAGCCACGGCCCTGGCATTGGCCAAGGAAGGCGCCCATGTCGTGATCACCGCGCGCAACGCGGATTGTCTGGAAAAGATCGAGGAGCAGATCCACTCGGCCGGCGGCAATGCGACGATCGCCCCGCTCGATCTGACCGATGGCGACAGTATCGGACGTCTGGCGACCGCGATTTCCGGCCGCTGGGATGGACTCGACATATTGGTTCTCAACGCCGCCAAGCTCGGATCACTGGGACCGATTCCCGCCATCGACGGCAAGGAATTCAACAAGGTCCTGACCCTCAATCTGATCGCCCAGCAAGCGTTGATCGCCGGATTTGATCCGATGCTGCGCAAGAGCGCTAACGCCAGACTGCTCGCGATCACCAGCAGCGTCGGCCGCAACCCGCGTGCTTTTTGGGGTGCTTATGGTGCATCAAAAGCTGCGCTCGAAACACTTGTGCTCAGTTATGGCGAAGAAATGCGCAATTTGGGCAAGATTCGCACAGCAATCATCGACCCGGGCCGGACCCGCACCGAAATGCGGGCCACCGCCTATCCGGGCGAAGATCCAGCCAGCGTCAAACTGCCATCGGTCGTCGCAGACCGGCTGGTTGAGATACTGGCGAGCAATTTCGAAACCGGTGAACGGTTCGAAATCAGCTAGCCCCAATCAACTATCTGGCGTCGCTTCCCTGTCCAGATAGTCCTGAACAGCCTTGTAAAATGCATTGCGCGTCACTTTTTTATCATCCGGCGTTGCTCGCGGCCAATTGCCATTGCCAGCAATCACCAGCTTCCGTTTGGGATCAATGAAGATGCCCTGACCGAAAATACCCTGCGCGGCAAAGCTGCCATCATCAAAGGTCCACCACTGATAGCCATAGCCCGCTCCCGGCTGACCGATATCGGCCTGCTTGGTGCCAGCCTTGGCAAACCAGCCCTCGGGCACAACGGCAGTGTCGCCGATCTTGCCGCCATTCATCGCAAACTGACCAAAAAGCGCAAAATCGCGCGTGGAAGCGGAGATACAGCAGCCGCCAATCTCCTTGCCGCCATCATTCAATATCCAGACCGCATCTTGGGCCATGCCGTAAGGCTTCCACACTTTCTCGGAGAGATATTCGGACAGCGATTTGCCGGTTGCCTTGGCAACCAGCACGCCAATCAAATTGGTCTCGCCAGTATTATATTGCCAACGCGTGCCGGGATCGGCTTCGTTGACCAGCGTCTGCATATAAAGGATCACCGGATCGACGCCGTCTTTCGACTTGGTCGTGTTGAACCGGGCAACATCGCTGTCTTTGTCTTCATAATCCTCGTTCCATTTGACGCCCGAGGTCATCGTCAGCAGCTGCTCGACCGTCACGCCGTCATAGCCGCTGCCTTTCAGCTCCGATATATAGGTGGTCAGCGGATCATCGAGTGACTTGATGAAGCCATCCTTGATCGCTGCCCCGACCAGAGACGAAACCAGTGATTTGGCAACCGAGAAACTGGTCCAGCGGTCATCCTTGCCGAACTCCATGCTATATTCTTCGAGCCTTATCTTGCCATCCTGCAAGACCACCAGTCCGGCCAGCCGCTGGTCGGCCATATATTCGTCAATGCTTAGTTCGCCATTTTCCGTTTTCAATGTTTTCGGGAAAGGCTTGCCTGCTGGCAGTTCACGAATGCTGTCGCCCGCCTCGATCGTCCGGGTGGTGGTCAGCACCTCCATCTGGCGGAACGCATTGTCGCGTTGATCCTGGGTCCAGAACAGCACGTTTTCGTCAGTCGGCAAGCCGGCGGCATTGGCCGCGACTTTCTGGACCTGTTCGCACGCCGTCAGGATGACGCAGGCAGCGCCCAGCATCGCCCATTTTCCCAAATTTCTCATTGTCCCGCTCTTCCTTTTTCATTTTTCTTTTATCAGTGTGACCTGCGCGACATCAATGCCGCCGCCGCGAAAACCCCCTTCGCAATAGCCGAGATAGAAATGCCAAAGCCGGACGAATTTATCATCAAAACCGGCTGGCAACGCCCCGCGCTCAACCGCTTCGTCAAACCGCTCGCGCCAGATTTTCAAGGTCCGCGCATAGTCGAGACCAAAATTCCTTTGATCGGTCCATTGCAGACCCCGTTCTTCGGCGAGCGCCCTGAAACGGCTCTCCGAAAGCAACATGCCGCCGGGAAAAATATAAGTCTGGATGAAATCCGCACTGGCGGCATATTGATCGAAAATATCATCCGCAATGGTTATATATTGCAGCGCCGCGCGGCCACCGGGTTTCAGATTGCGTGATATGCAGTCGAGGAAATTGGGCCAATATTGCTGGCCAACCGCTTCCACCATTTCAACACTGGCGATGGCATCATATTGGCCTGCAACGTCCCGATAGTCCTGAATGAGAAACTGGGCCTCGGGATGATGGTCCCGCGCCCATGCCGTCTGTTCGTCGGATAGCGATATGCCGGTTACTTCCAGGCCATGGTCCCGCGCAAGATTGCCAGAAAGCGCGCCCCATCCGCAGCCGATTTCCAGCACGCTGTCGCCCCGCTGGGTCGATAGCCTTTGTGCAATCGCCGCGATCTTTTTGCGCTGGGCCTCTTCCAGACTGTTTTTTTCATCGGCAAAAATAGCGCTGGAATAGCTCATGCTTTCATCAAGCCAGAGCCGGTAAAAGTCGTTGCCCAGATCATAATGATATTGAATATTCTGCCGTGCGCGGCACTTGTCATTGTCGTGCTTCTGGTGCCGCCGCCTGACGACCCAGTTAAAGAACCCCGAGGCGCGGCCGGTATTTTTCAGCCCCCCGCGATTGCGGATGAACAGGTCAAAGACCGGCACCAGATCGCGGCTATCCCACTCGCCCAATTCCCATGCCCGATACCAGCCGACAGAACCGCTATTGATCAACCGCAGCAACCCGTTCCAGCTGTGCAACCTAACATCCGCCATCGGCCCTTCTCCGCGGCCTCCCAATATCCGAGTGGTTCCATCGGGCAGCTTGCATTCGAACGTGCCATGATCCATTCCGGCATCAATCCGGTCGAGAATATGGTGAAAGCCGGGCGCGAACAGGCGCGCAAAAAAACCGCCGCCAGTGGCGAAACGTTTGCGCGCGTCGAGAAAATGTTGTCCGCGTTTGGGAGCTTCCGCATTCATGCGCGCAAATATGGACCAGTGCTAAGCGCTTGGCAACGTAGAACTATCCCTTAGGCTCCGACCCTAGTTCAACTAACCGGCGCGGCTGCAAACCCGGCGAGAATCCCACCATCTATATTCAGTTCCGGACCGGTTATATAGCTCGCTTCGTCAGACGCCAGAAGGACGGCAATCGCCGCCACTTCACTGGCCTCGCCAAAGCGCTGCAAAGGCGTATCGCGAACCAGCGCGGCTTCCGACGAGGCCCCGCGCCTCGCATTCACCCAGCATCGGCTCCCACATTGGCGTCATGATCGCGACGGGATGGATCGAGTTGCAGCGGATTTGCCAGCCTTGCTGGGCACAATAGAGTGCGACCGACTTGCTGTGGTTGCGAATCGCGGCCTTGGACGAGGCATAGGCGGCCGCGCCCGGAATGCCGACCAGCCCGGATCGCGAGGAAATATTGATGATCGTCCCGCTGCCCTTATCCTTCATCGCCCTGATCGCATAGCGGCAACCGAGGAAGGTGCCGTCGAGATTGACCCGGTGCACCGCGCGCCAATCTTCCAGCGAGGCATGTTCCGGGTCATGCGGACCAACGCCCTGCTCAAAACCGGTCACTCCCGCATTGTTGGCGAGGACATCTGCGGCCGGGTGCAAGGCGGCAAGCCGCCTCCAGTCCGCCTCCTTCTCGAAGTCCAGAACGAGTGTATCAAAGTGCAGTTCTTCGCCAGCGGCGATCAACGAATCGGGATCGAAGTCGGTTAGAAGAACCGTCGCCCCTTCATCGACGAAAGCTTTGGCAATAGCCTTGCCAATACCGCGCGCAGCACCAGTGATAACTCAAAATTTTCCGGATAATCTATGCATAAAAGATCCTGAATATAGGTGTAAAAATATCCAGCACGGGGGGCTGAACGGGGTAAATTTTGATTTTTCCTGAAGGCGACCTATTTATTCATCGCCCTGGAAACTTTTTGATCTGCATATTAATCATATCCGCCGACCACGCACATTTCAATCCCCGCCGTTATTTCACTTCAGCATAAGCCTCCAAAGCGCGCACCCGCGCCTCTTTATGGCCAATGATCTTGGCCGGATATTGCGCCGGCCTGCATCCGAATTCTTCCGGATCATGGATATAGGGATCATCAATATCGGCCAGTTCCGGAACCCATAAGCGGATATAGTCCCCGGCAGCGAATTTCTCCGACTGGCTGAGCGGCGCCATGATCCGGACGAACATATTGCTGTCGACACCGGTTCCCGATACCCATTGCCAGTTGACGCTGTTGGACCCGTAATCGGCGTCG
>JABMNS010000095.1 GCA_013204445.1 Sphingomonadales bacterium | reverse complement strand
GGCGTAACCCCGACCCAGCTGCGCGTGGGTGAGGGCGAAACCGCGCGACTGATCGATCGGCGCGCTGATCTTAAGGGCAAGATTGCACCGCTGATTTCCGGCACCTGACTGGAAATATTGGAAACATGTTTGCCGGTCACCGGTTTCGCCGACCGGACTGAATCCCATCCACAAAAATACTGCACTTCTTGCAATGTTGGATAAATGAGACTAAATCAGTCTTGTTTAGAGATTAACCCCTAGCGATTCGAGAAAAATGCGTCTTTCCAACCTTGCCGACTATGCCGTTGTCCTGATGTCCGCCGCCGCGCGCCATTGTGGTGCTGCGCGGCTGGCAGAAGGAAGGCTTAACGCAGCAAAGCTCGCGCAGGAAACCGGCGTACCCCTGCCGACGGCGAAAAAGCTGGTCAGCCGTTTGACGGCTGCCGGTCTGTTCGAATCGACGCGCGGCATCGGCGGCGGCATTCGGCTCGCCCGTCCTCCGTCATCAATCAGCCTCGCCGATATTGTTGAGGCGGTCGAAGGCCCGCTAGCGATCACCAGCTGCACGATCGATGGCAATCATGATTGTGTGCTGGAAGCCGGCTGTACTGTGAAGCCCCACTGGGGCGTGGTCAATCGCACGATCCGCAAGGCGCTGGATGATGTCAGCCTGGCCAGCCTGTCGGATTTGCCTTCAACGAACATGCACCACCGTTCGTCTCGAGCGAAATCGAGAGACGGTGATAGCGCGCGGAGTGTTTCGACTTCGCTCGACACGAACGGGATAATGGTATGAGTGAATCAGTGAAAACTTCTGACTATGAAGCAGAACGCACTGAAATGAATGCCGAGGCGCAGGAAGCGGCCGACAAGGCGTCCACGTATGAGTTCGGTTGGTCGTCGGACATCGAACAGGATTTTGCGCCTAAGGGTCTGAACGAGGATACGGTGCGCTTCATTTCCGACAAAAAGGGCGAGCCGCAGTGGATGCTCGACTGGCGTCTCAAGGCTTTTCGCCAGTGGCAAAAGATGGAATCGCCGGACTGGGCGAAGCTCGACATTCCGATGATCGATTATCAGGATGCTTATTATTACGCCGAGCCCAAACCGAAGGAAAAGCTGGGTTCGCTTGATGAGGTTGATCCCGAAATCCTGCGTATCTATGAGAAGCTGGGTATTCCGATCGAGGAGCAAAAGGTGCTGGCGGGCGTCGAAGGCGCGCGCAAAGTTGCTGTCGATGCGGTGTTTGACAGCGTGTCGGTGGCGACCACCTTCCGCAAGGAGCTGGAAGACGCGGGCGTGATTTTTCGCTCCATTTCGGAAGCAATCAAGCAATATCCTGACCTTATTCGCAAATATCTGGGCAAAGTTGTGCCGATGCACGACAATTATTTCGCCACGCTCAACTGCGCGGTGTTTAGCGACGGGACCTTTGTCTATATTCCCAAGGGCGTGAAATGCCCGATGGAACTGTCCACCTATTTCCGGATCAATGCGGAAAACACCGGTCAGTTTGAGCGGACATTGATCGTCGCCGAAGAAGGCTCCTACGTCTCCTATCTCGAAGGCTGCACCGCGCCGATGCGCGATGAGAATCAGCTGCACGCCGCCGTGGTCGAACTGGTCGCGATGGATGATGCCGAGATCAAATATAGCACCGTGCAAAACTGGTATCCCGGTGATGAAAATGGGAAGGGCGGCATCTATAATTTCGTTACCAAGCGCGGCCTGTGCCAGGGCAAGAACAGCAAGATCAGCTGGACCCAGGTCGAGACCGGCAGCGCGGTGACCTGGAAATATCCGAGCTGCGTGCTCAACGGCGAGGGCAGCGTTGGCGAATTTTACTCGGTCGCGCTAACCAACAATTATCAGCAGGCCGATACCGGCACCAAGATGATCCATAACGGCAAGAACACCCGTTCGACGATCATCTCAAAAGGCATAAGCGCCGGTCACAGCGACAACACCTACCGCGGTCTGGTGCGAGTCGGCCCGAATGCCGAAAATGTCCGCAATTTCACCCAGTGCGACAGCCTGTTGCTCGGCGACCAGAGCGGCGCGCATACCGTGCCCTATATCGAGGTCAAAAACCCGACCGCGACGATCGAGCATGAAGCGACGACCAGCAAAATCTCCGACGACCAGATGTTCTATGCCCAGCAACGCGGCCTCGACGCGGAAGCGGCGGTGAGTTTGATCGTCAATGGTTTCGCGAAGGAAGTGCTCAAGGAGCTACCGATGGAATTCGCGGTGGAAGCGCAGAAACTGTTGGCGATTTCGCTTGAGGGGAGTGTGGGATGATGCGTTACGTTTCCCCTTATCGTCATGCTGAATTGGTTTGCCTTCGTTGGCCTGCCGGCTCAGCATCCATCGGGACCCAATCACAGCCTGCGCGTTTGGAGAAATGGACCCTGAAACAAGTTCAGGGTGACGAGATGGAAAGTCCGACCTGATTTAAAGGATCAATGGCCGACCAGTCCAAGATACCAACAAAAATTTCGTAACTGAAAAGAAAAATAATGCTAAAAATTGAAAACCTCCACGCCTCTGTAGGCGACACAGAAATCCTCAAGGGTCTATCCCTCACCCTCAACGCGGGCGAAATCCATGCGATCATGGGCCCCAATGGCGCAGGCAAGTCGACGCTCGCCTATGCGCTGGGTGGACGGCCCGGTTATGAAGTGACCCAAGGCTCCGCGACCTTTGACGGGCAGGATTTGCTTGCGCTCGAACCGCATAAGCGGGCCGCGTCGGGAATCTTCCTTGGCTTTCAATATCCGGTCGAAATTCCTGGTGTCTCCAACCTACAATTTCTGCGCGAAAGCCTGAATGCACAGCGACTGGCGCGCGGCGAAGAGCCGCTCAATGGCGCGGAGTTTATCAAGCTCGCCAAAGAAAAGGCGGCGCTGCTGAAGATGGACATGGATATGCTCAAGCGCGCGGTCAATGTCGGTTTTTCCGGCGGCGAGAAGAAGCGCAACGAGATGGTCCAGATGGGCATTCTCGATCCTAAGCTGGCGATCCTCGACGAGACCGACAGCGGCCTCGACATCGATGCGCTGCGGACGGTCGGTAGCGGGATCAATTCCATCATGCGCAAGCCCGACAAGGCGGTATTGCTGATCACCCATTATCAACGCCTGCTCGATGAAGTGAAGCCCGATTTTGTCCATGTGCTGGCCGATGGCCGGATTGTCAAAACAGGCGGACCGGAGCTGGCCATGCAGCTGGAAGAAGAAGGCTATGAAGCGATAGCGGAGGCGGCTTGATGAAGGCCCTTCTCCTCTTTCCGTTAGCCCTGAGCCTGTCGAAGGGCGCCTATGCACCAGAAGCGTGGTTAGACAAGCTTACCACTAATGGTGTGTCATGAACGCGCCGCTCCCCACCCGCCGCGATGAGGCCTGGCGCTATGCCGATCTCAAGGCGCTTGAACCCGTCTGGCCGACGCTGGGCGGACCGGAGCATGTCAATGTCCCGGCTGGTGAAAGCCTGTCGCGGCAGATTGCCGATCTTCCGGTTGTTGACGGCGTTGGCGTGATCGATCTTGATGTCACCATCGGCGACAATGCGACCTTCACGCTCCATCTGCTGGCGCACAATGCCGACTATGGCCGGATTCAGGTCAAGGCGACTTTGGGCAATGGTTCCCATTTTGAACTGGGCGGAGCGATAATGGGCTCTGGCCAGCAGACGCTCGAAATTGTTACCGAAACCATCCATGCCGAGCCAAATGCGACCTCCAATCAAGTGGTTCGCTCGGTATTGGCAGACAAAGCGACTGGCAGCTTCCTGGGCAAGATCAATGTAGCTCGCCATGCCCAGAAAACTGATGCGGCGCAGTCGGTCAAGGCGATGCTACTCGACCGCGGCGCGACCGCGAACGCAAAGCCGGAACTGGAAATTTTCGCCGATGATGTAAAATGTGCCCATGGCGCGACCGTTGGCGAACTGGACAAGCAGGCGCTCTTCTACATGGCTTCGCGCGGCATCGATCCGGCGACAGCGCAAAAGCTGATGCTGCAGGCGTTTATTGCCGATGCCTTTGTGTCGGTTGGTGATGATGCGGTGCGTGAAGCGATCGAGAGCAAGGCGCTTGAAGTGCTGGACGGGTTGTCGTGAGCCAGAGCAGCTCTCTTCCCTTGGCTTCGAGCGAAGTCGAGAAGACGGTTGTGGCGGTTAGAGGTGTCTCGACTGGGCTCGACACGAACGGTAGAGAGCCGTCTTACCGTTCCG
>JABMNS010000094.1 GCA_013204445.1 Sphingomonadales bacterium | reverse complement strand
TGCCCGATGGCCCGTCCGCGCGCGGCATCGCGCAGGCCGAGCAATTGCAGGGCAAGGCGCTCAGCTATAATAATTACAATGACGCCGATGCCGCGCTCGAACTGGTCAGTGAATTCCGCGATGGTCCGCCGACTGTGGTGATCGTTAAACACGCCAATCCTTGCGGTGTTGCTAGCGCCGACAATATTGTCGATGCCTATAAAGCGGCTCTCGCTTGCGACAGCGTCTCGGCATTTGGCGGCATCATCGCGGTTAACCGGCCACTCGACGGCGCGGCGGCGGAAGCGATGACCGGCATCTTCACCGAGGTCGTTTGTGCACCCGATGCGGATGACGATGCCAAGGCGATTTTTGCCAAGAAGAAAAATCTGCGCTTGCTGCTGACCGGTGATCTGCCCGACGCTGCGCGGGCGGGCATGACCGTAAAAACCATTACCGGCGGCTATCTGCTGCAAAGCCGTGATAATGGCCAGATATCCCGCGATGAACTGAAATGCGTCACCAAGCGCCAGCCAAGCGAGCAGGAAACGGCCGATTGTCTATTCGCCTGGACGGTTGCTAAACATGTCAAATCCAACGCCATTGTCTATGCCAAGGGCGGCGCAACCTCAGGTATCGGCGCAGGCCAGATGAACCGCTTGGAATCCGCGCGTATTGCCGCGTGGAAAGCCAAGGATGCAGCGGAAAAAGCAGGCTGGGATGAAACACGCACGATCGGATCAGCGGTTGCCTCCGACGCTTTCTTCCCGTTCGCCGATGGCCTGATGGCCGCCGTCGAAGCGGGCGCCACTGCGGTGATCCAGCCCGGTGGTTCGATCCGCGATGATGAAGTGATTGCAGCGGCGGACGAAGCGGGCCTTGCGATGCTGTTCACCGGCATGCGCCATTTCCGGCATTAGGAATCTGTGCCTCGGCGAAGGCCGGGGCACATCTCCTGATCTGCAGTCTCTATGGAGCTATTGTGTCGCGCGCTGCTGCCTCTAGCGCTTGAACACCCTAGGCATATAGCGCGAAGTAAATTGCCGCATGCTTGTCAAATCCATTCGACCAACTGGAGACCCGCAGAAGATAATGGCAAAAAAGACGCTATTCCGGCCTCGCGAAGAGATTCTGTCGTTCGTCAATGGCGGTGAGCTGACCGTCAAAGTCACACCCAATGCGGGAGAAAATAGCATTATCCTGCCGGGAGAAAACGGACCCGCTGGTATATTGTTGATCCGCGTTACCGCTACACCGGAAAATGGAAAAGCCAATTCGGCCGTTTTGAAACTGCTGTCCAAAGCGCTTGGGTTGCGCAAAACGTCGCTAGAAATTGTTCGCGGCGGTAATGCGAGAACCAAGGTAATCAATATTCCTGATTGATATCGGCACTGCGGTTTTTTGCCTTCTCCCTTCTCCCTTCAGGGAGAGGGATGAGGAGGCTTGTCAGCTTGCTGCCTAGTCGAATCTAGGTGAGGGTGTACGAAACTCAAGATAGCAGATCGCCCTCATCCAACTACGCCTAATCCGTTTCGCGCATATGGCTCCATATCCTTCTCCCTCAAGGGAGAAGGTGTCGCATGACGCCAGCATAGGCCATCAACCTCTGCCCCTGCGGAGGCAAGGGGGGCATCTCCTGAACGAACGCATCATTGAATAGTGCGCTGTTGGCTCAAGCGCTTAAACACTCCAACCATTATTACGACCTGGATTTTACGAGATGGACCGTTAAGCGAGTCACGTGCCTCGCTTGCCCCTGCGCAGGAGAACAACTATTCCGGCGTCGCTGCCTGTGCGTTCTGTCCGTCACCTTCCGGAGCGGCGATGATATCGCGGGTTACGCTTCCCTTGTCGACAGTGAAGGTTTCCGGATCACCGACCGAGGAGCGAATCCCGGCGTCGGAGGGACCGGCTTGGCCGACGATCGCCGATTCGGTAATGCTGCGGGTTTGTGGGCCGCCGAACAAAGCTTCCAGAGTCTGCTGCTGCAAACCACCGGTTTGCGGACGAGGCTGGCCGGGTTGTGGCGGGGTCAGCGTGAAATCGGGCGGGATCACCAGCGGTGGCTGGCGCGAAACCGCAAATTCATCGGGCCGGTCGCGGTC
Source organism: Sphingomonadales bacterium (assembly GCA_013204445.1). Taxonomy (GTDB): domain Bacteria; phylum Pseudomonadota; class Alphaproteobacteria; order Sphingomonadales; family Sphingomonadaceae; genus Parasphingorhabdus. The sequence continues at coordinate 3,136 of JABMNS010000094.1, read as the reverse complement.
AAACAACCCAGTGGATCCGCAGGCGGTCAGGCTGGCCAGCGAAACAAGGCTGATGGCGACGATGGATTTACGCATGATATTGTCCCTCAAAAATCTCTTACGGAGCCTGATAGCGCGCTCCTGACACAGGTCAACTTTCGTCAAGCTGAACATCGTCTTTTGTCTCGACCTTCTTTTCGCGGATTAACAGCGCCCGCGCAAGCAGGATCACTACACCGATGCTGATACAGGCATCGGCAAGATTGAAAATCAGGAACGGCCGGAAATCGCCGACATGCAGGTCGGCAAAGTCTGCGACATAGCCAAGCCGCGCGCGGTCGACGATATTGCCCATCGCCCCGCCGAGGATCATGCCCAGCGCGACAATGTCCCATTTGGCCTTCTCGCGGTTCATCCACAGGAACACTGCGATGCCAATCAAGCCGGTCAGCGTGACTAGCGCCCAGCGCTGGAAATCGGTCGAGGCGGTCAGGAAACCCATCGAAACCCCGTAATTTTCCGCCCAGGTCAGGTTGAAAAACGGCACCAGCTCGATCTGGCCCCGGACCGGGAGCTGCAACAATTGCATCACAACAAATTTGCTCGCCTGATCGAGGAAGAAGATCAGAAATGCGATGATCAGGCCGATGAGGCGGTATTTCTTGATTGTATTGGTATTGGTCATGTCAAATTCCGTTCGTGTCGAGCGCAGTCGAGACAAATTGGTGGTGCGGACGGCGTCTCTCGACTTCGCTCGAGACGAACGGAGAGAATATCATGCCAAAACCTTCGCACAACGATCACAAAGCTCACCATTTTCTTCTACATCGGGAAGAAGACGCCAGCAGCGACCGCATTTATGATTGTCGGTCTTGGTCACGCTAATATCGTACATTTTATCGGTGGTATCATCAGCAAAACCTGTAACCGATGCGCTGGCGACAATGCAAAGTTCAGAAACGTCTATTGATCCAGCTCGGTCAGCAAGCATTGCATCTTTGACCTTTATATTGACATCGGCCTCCAAACTTGAACGAATCTTTTTATCTCTTCGCAAAGGTTCAATCGCTTCGGTCACCTGAGAACGAAGGTCCACCAAATGATCCCACTTGCGATAAAGCTGGTCATCCAACCAACCTGCATCAACCTCCGGCCATTCCTTCAAATGGATACTGTCCGCTTCATCCGGGAACCGGCTCTGCCAGATCTCTTCGGCGGTAAACACCAGCACCGGCGCGATATAGCGGGTGAGGGCGTGGAACAATATGTCCATCACCGTCCGGTAAGCGAGTCGCTTGGGATCATCCGCTGCATCGCAATAAAGGCAATCCTTGCGAATATCGAAGAAGAAGGCGCTAAGATCTTCCTGAGCGAACGCGTTCAATGTCCGCATGTAAGGGCCGAAAGCGAAGTCATTCACATGCTGCTTCAGCTCTGCATCAACCTCGGCGAGCCGGTGCAAAATATAGCGTTCCAGTTCCGGCATATCGGCCACCGCAACCCGATCGGCATCGGTAAAACCGCCGAGACCGCCAAGCATATAGCGGAAGGTGTTTCGCAATTTGCGGTAGCTGTCCGAAACCCCTTTCAGGATTTCATCGCCGATCCGGTGATCCTCGGTAAAATCGACACTCGCCGCCCATAGCCGCAAGATATCCGCGCCCTGCACGTCGATGATCTTTTTCGGATCAAGCGTGTTGCCGAGCGATTTTGACATTTTTTTGCCGGTCTTGTCGAGCGTCATGCCGTGGGTCAGCACAGCCTCATAAGGCGCGTGGCCTAGGGTGCCGCAGCTTTCGAGCAGGCTCGACTGGAACCAGCCGCGATGCTGATCGCTGCCTTCGAGATAGAGGTCCGCCGGGCGTTTGCCATCGGACCGCAGCAGGTCCGGCCATTTGCCGCTTTCCAGGACAAAGGCGTGGGTGCAACCGCTGTCAAACCAGACGTCGAGAATGTCGGTGATCACTTCATAATCATCGAGCGCGTGGGCGCTGCCGAGAAACAACTGATGATCGGCGTTGAACCACGCATCGGCACCGCCGGCCTTGAAGGCGGCAACGATCCGCGCATTGACCGCCGGATCGTTGAGATATTCGCCGCTCTTGCGATCGACATAAAGCGCAATCGGCACGCCCCAGGCGCGCTGGCGCGACAATACCCAGTCAGGGCGGCCTTCAACCATCGATTCCAGGCGGCGACGTCCACGTTCCGGTACAAAGCGCACCTGCTCCCGGATTTCGTCGAGGGCGATGTCGCGCAGGGTGGGAGAGGCGCCAAGCACTTCATCATGAAGATCGATAGCACCGCCCTCATTTTCCCATTTTTTCTCCTGCTGAGTTTTGGCGGGCAAATGGGTCAGGTGGCTGTCCATCGGCACAAACCATTGCGGCGTGCAGCGATAGATGATCTTCGCTTTCGAGCGCCAGCTATGCGGATAGCTGTGCTTGAAATCATCGCTGGCCGCAAGCAGCGCGCCGGCCTGGCGCAGGTCTTCGCAAATCGGACCGTTGCTGCTGACGAAATTCTTGTTGATCACCCCACCAGCGCGCTTGTCGCCGCGCGGTAGCCAGGCCCAGTCATCGCGATACACGCCGTCGGCATCGACCGCGAACACTGGATTGATGCCATTTTCCTTGCATAGATCAAAATCATCCTCGCCATGGTCGGGCGACATATGGACCAGACCGGTGCCTGCATCGGTGGTGACGAAATGCGAGCCGTCGAGGAATGGGCGCGGCTTGGTATAGAATTCGCTGTCCGGAAATTTGTCGGCCATTGGGTGTTTGGCGGCTGCACCAGCCAGTTGGGAGCCTTTTCCTTCCCAGAAGATTTCGTTCATTTCTTGGGTTAGGAAGCGATCATATAATTCACCAGATTCAACTAGAGCTTTGGCAACCAAATACTTTGGTCCTTGATGCTCGCCCACTACAGTATATTCAACGTCCGCCCCATAAGCCAAAGCCTGATTAACCGGAATCGTCCACGGCGTCGTCGTCCAGATTACCGCATGCGCACCAACCAGCTCCGGCGCGTTCGGCGCCTCAACAATCTCGAATGCCACATCAATCTGCGTCGAGATAATATCTTCATATTCTACCTCGGCCTCGGCCAGCGCGGTTTTCTCCACCGGCGACCACATCACCGGCTTGGCGCCACG
>JABMNS010000093.1 GCA_013204445.1 Sphingomonadales bacterium | reverse complement strand
GCTAAATGCTGTAGCCAGACAGCTTAACGAGCGTCCCAGAAAGACCCTCGATTATGAAACACCGGCCCAGCGGTTCGGTGCTTGTGTTGCGTCGACCGGTTGAAATCACCGCGCAAAAGCGGACATTAAGAATTTGACGCTTTTTAGTTTCCAATCGCGGTTTCGATCCAACTGTGTGCATTGGGAATTTGACGTTTTAATTCTGGCAAATCATTGATACACAAAAACTTTATATTTTCCCAATCGGTATTGCCTAGGACGCCATTGATCTGTTGCGTGATCCATTGGTCCGGTTCATTGGCGGCGATGTGGACATAGTCGCGTGGTTCGTGAATGCGGCCCTGCCCGTTTCTGATACAATGATGATTGTGCAGGCTCTGCGGTAAAAATTGTGCGATGTTGCGAAACCGGAATGAGCTGTTGTGGACGAACTGATCATGATTTTCGGCAAATAACTCAGCCATAATTGAACGTTGCATCGGGTGGACGACATGCGCGCTTGCAAACATATGGTCGCTTCCAAACCCCATGATATTGGCTGCTTCAATCTGATTGTAATGGTTGAGTAATGCCGCATCACACCGACTGTTCCCGCAATCAGGCAGATGAGAAAAATCAACCCACTGGCCGCGCATCACTGGCCCCGTAGCGGTAAAAAAATCGGAAAAATTCACGCGCGAAGTTAAAAATACATCGTCATTAAAATAGACGAAATGCTCGGACAGTTCCGGAATCCGCCATAGGAAAGTTTCGATTGAGAGCGAATTGAATGTTGGTAGTGCTTCTTCATAATCAGTGAAAATCTCATGATGGTCGATCGTGCTGATCTTGGTGCTAAATTCTGGGGTCAGTCCGGAAAAGATGGGGATCTGACCATCGGTCACGATCCATATCCGGCGCACATCCGGCGCATTGTTGGCAATAGACCGCAGGCAATAGTTAAGCTCGTCACTGCATAGCCAACGGTGCGGATTAATTCCGTTATCGTGCAGCGGAGATTGCGCGTCGCTAAGATAACGGTCGCGTTTGGACTTCAATGCTGGATCGGCTCCATCTACCCAGGTGATGACAATGTCAGTGTTAAACATGTTCCATCCGCACGCGGACATCTAGCGGAGTTTCGGCCAATAGGGGGGCATCATCATGTTCCCGCAAATCGCGTTTGCACTTAATAATCTGGACCTGTTGTTTCATCATTTGGATTTACTCTTAGACGAACGCCGGCAACGCTCAGAACAATATTTAACATCATCCCAAACGGCCTTCCATTTTTTGCGCCAAGCGAAAGGGCGTCCGCATATCGAGCAAATTTTCTGTGGTAGGTCAGACTTTTTCATCATGCTCCAGTCCTTCAAAAAAGCGTTTGCTGTCAGCATCGACTGCCGCATAAGGTTTCGAGGCCAATTGTTCCCCATCTGTGAACAAAATCAGGCCCGTTACATTGGGAAGCTCAACCCATGCATATGCATCGGCATAGACCAATAAGTGCCATCCGTTCACCTCGTCGGGGTGCAAGCCCGCGATCAGGGCGAAGTTGCCCAAAACCATCAGACGTTGGATATGATTTGCATAGGCATTGGCACGTGTCTCCGTGACACATTGGCGCAAACATTTCATTTGCGTGTCACCGGTCCAATAGAAGGACGGAAGCGCGCGCGTGCCCTTCAAATGATTGGACGCCTTATAATCAGACATCTTTAGCCAATAAATCCCGCGTACATATTCACGCCAGCCAAGAATTTGATGAATGAATCCCTCGACCGCATTCAGCGGAGCGCGACCATCTATATATGCGCCTTCCGCTGATCGGATACATCCCAGCGGGCTCAATAATCCGCAATTGATGTAAAAGCTGATGTGACTGTGAAACATCCAAGGCTGATCTTGGATCATTGCATCCTGATAATCGCCTAAGATCAATCGTAACGTCATGTCAGTGCGTTCATCCGGGCCGCATGTTTGGTTGTGCGTCCCGAAACACGTTTACGCCACAATCGAAAGCTTGAAGGTTTTAAGGTCTTACGCATCATCTTGATCACATTTTTTTCGGCTAAGCCGGTCTGTCCCTCAATCATCTCGAAAGACGTCTTGTCGTCCCAGGCAAGGGCGATCAATTCTGAAATTTTGTCATCATCCATTTACGCGATATGGCGCAGTTTTTGGTAAAAACCAGTGTTATTGTGGTTAAGAGAATGCGCTAGCTGGCCTTGATGCATATCGTGCCATTCGCGTTGGGATAAGAATACTGGCGGTAAGCCGTGATCTCATCGGTGGATGATGACTAGAGCTAGCTAGACGTTATTAGTCTCGTTCTAGAGACTAACAGAAGGCCACGATTCGGCCAGACGCGTCTTTGGTCTCCATGATGAGTGAAGCCACATCCAGAACATAGTATTAGCTAGTATCCTCTCTTATGTCCGCTTTCGGGATGACGCGGGCTTTAGAAAATGACTGATAACCAACCCCATCAAACCGTCACAACATCCTGCCGGATCGCACCAAAGATCGAATGACCATCCGCATCCAGCATCTGAATTTTCACGCTATCGCCAGCGCTCATGAACGGTGTCTTGGGCGCGCCGTCGTTGATTGTTTCGATCATCCGGATTTCGGCGATGCAGCTATAGCCTAAGCCGCCTTCGCTGACTGGCTTGCCGGGATCGCCATCGGGGCCTTGATTGGACACGGTGCCGGAACCGATGATCGTGCCGGCTGATAGCGGCCTGGTCTTGGCGGCATGGGCGACCAGATCGGCGAGGCTGAATGTGGCGTCCGCTCCGGCATTGGCGCGGCCAAAGGGCTCGCGGTTATAATCGACCTGCAGCGGTAAGTGGATGACGGAGCCTTTCCACGCATCGCCCAGTTCATCGGGGGTCACGCAGACCGGGGAGAATGCCGAAGGCGGTTTCGACTGGAAAAAGCCGAAGCCTTTGGCCAGTTCGCCGGGGATCAGGCCGCGCAGGCTGACATCATTGCACAGCATGACCAGCTTGATATGGTCGGCGGCATCCGCTGCGCTGACGCCCGGCGGCACATCATCGGTGATGACCGCGATTTCGCCCTCCATGTCGCAGCCCCATTTTGGATCGCCGAGCGGGATATCGTCGCGCGGACCAAGGAAGGCATCGCTGCCGCCCTGATACATTAATGGATCGCTGTAGAAACTTTCAGGCACTTCCGCGCCGCGTGCCTTGCGGACCAGTTCGACATGATTGATATAGGCGCTGCCGTCGGCCCATTGATAGGCGCGGGGCAGGGGGGATTCTGCCAACCGCTCGTGAAAGCGTTCGCAGGGCACAGTTTCATGTTCGACATCGCGGTAGAGTGCTTCCAGCTTGGGCGCGCATTGCTCCCAGTCATCCAGAGCCGCCTGCAGGGTCGGGGCAATATTGCTCGCTTCGCAGCACCGGGTCAGATCTTTCGAGACCACGACCAGACGACCATCACGGGTTTCATTTTTCAGGGTAGCGAGTTTCATATAGGTTCCCTCGTTTTCCGGCGTAGGCCGGAATCCAGTCAATAAAGACTCTGGACCCCGGCCTACGCCGGGGAACAACAATGATCAATATTCTTCGCGCGCTTTCTCGTGCAGCCACGCGGCATGTTGCGGTGCCTTCTTCGTCCGGCTCCATTCCTCGAGCATCGCGGGCGCGACCCGACGCAATTCTTTCATCTCTTCATCACTGCCGATATCGCAGGCCAACTCCAGCCGGTGACCGTTGGGATCGAAGAAATAGATCGACTTGAAAATCCCGTGATGGGTCGGGCCGAGAACCTCTAGCCCTTCGGCTTCGGCATTGGTCTTGGCCGCTATCAGATCGTCGAGCGAGTTCACCTTGAAGGCGATATGCTGAACCCATGCCGGGGTATTCTGGTCCCGGTCCATGTCCGGCTGCTCGGGCAGTTCGAAAAAAGCCAGCACATTGCCGCCGCCTGCATCGAGGAAAATATGCATATAGGGATCATGTTCGCCGGTTGACGGCACTTCATTTTCGGCAAAGGCGAGCTGGAAATCCATGCCCATCACGCGCTTGTAAAAGTCGACCGTCTGTTTCGCATCCTTGCAGCGATAGGCGACATGGTGGATGCCGTTGATTTTTGGTGCGGTCATTCTGCCGGCTCCTCTACTTTCAGTACACCCCGCGATACCTGATCGCGTTCGATGCTTTCGAACAGGGCCTTGAAATTGCCCTCGCCGAAACCGTCATCGCCTTTTCGCTGAATGAATTCAAAGAAAACCGGTCCGACCTGTGCTTCGGCAAAAATCTGCAGCAAGAGGCGCGGTTCGCCGCCTTCCGTGGCGCCGTCGAGCAAAATGCCGCGTGTCTGCAGCGCGTTCACATCTTCGCCATGTCCGGGCAGGCGACCATCGAGCATTTCGTAATAAGTGTTCGGCGGCGCGGTCATGAATGGCACGCCGAGTTTCTTGAGCCGGTCCCAGCAGGCGATCAGATCATCACAGATCAGGGCAATATGCTGGATACCTTCGCCGTTGAATTCACGCAGGAATTCCTCGATCTGGCCTTTGCCGCCTTCACCTTCCTCGTTAAGCGGAATCCGGATCTTGCCATCCGGCGCGGTCAGCGCCTTGGAAGTCAGTCCGGTATATTCGCCCTTGATGTCGAAAAAGCGAATTTCGCGGAAGTTGAACAGGGTCTCGTAATAATCCGCCCAATATTTCATCCGCCCGCCATAGACATTGTGAGTCAGGTGATCGATGATCTTGAAGCCGGCTCCCGCCGGATGCCGGTCTGCTGCGGGCAGATATTCAAAGTCGATATCATAGATGGAGAGATTCTCGCCGCGCTCGCCGCCATCATAGCGGTCGACCAGATAGAGGATGGCCCCGCCGATGCCGCGGATCGCCGGAATATGCAATTCCATCGGCCCAGTTTGCATGTTGACGGGCTCGGCGCCCTTATCGAGCAGATAGGCATAGGCCTTGCGCGCGTCTTTCACCCGGAATGCCATGCCGCAGGCCGATGGTCCGTGCTCGCGGGCAAAATACCAGGCCGCCGACTTGGGCTCATAGTTGATGATCAGGTTGATCCCGCCCTGCCGCCACAGATGGACATCCTTACTGCGATGCTGGGCTATCTCGGTAAAACCCATGACTGCGAAGACCGGTTCGAGAATCCCGCGCTCGGGTGCGCAAAATTCGACAAATTCAAAGCCGTCCAGACCAACAGGGTTTTCGAAAAGATCAGTCACAGGATTTCCTTGAGATAATATACGCTAAACCGTAATATAGTTGCAAATGAAACTATAGGGCATTTACACCAGATATGCAAGTGAATAGCGACCCACTTTGTCGATATTAAGCAAG
>JABMNS010000092.1 GCA_013204445.1 Sphingomonadales bacterium | reverse complement strand
GTGATTTGAATGTTCATGGCAGCCTGATAGTGGTTCCGGACTCTCCGGGGAAGTCCCTGAATAAGGCTTCGGCCAATTTCGCGGCTGCCAGGCCAGGCTGCGATGCTGGTGACCCTTGCTTGGCCTCGACCGACGCGCGGCCCTCCCAGACGACGTTGCCGTCATCGCGTCTGGCAATGCGGACCGACAATTCAGTGACAATCTTGTCTTTCGGCTGACCGCCGAGATTGATGCCAATGCCCAGCCCGACTCCGGATCCATAGCTGCCGGTGCTGCCGCCGACACCGACCGAAATCGGGGATCGTGATCCGCCAGCGCTCAAGACCGCTCTATCGACCGTGTAGCGGAAGACATATTCGCTATTTTCGGCGTCATCGCGGGCTTCGGTGAAGTCGACTCGCTGCAATTCGCGCAGGAGTGCCGCACTATAGCTAGTATATTCGATGCTGCGGCTATGGCCTTCATCCGTGACATTGGCCTTGATGACGACGCTGCCCGGCACAATCGGAGCGATTTGCGCGTTGTGAAACCGGGTGACATCAACCGGCGGGGTCATCGCCATGCATCCCGACACTAGCAATGCTGCCGATGCTAATGGCACCAATGATTGAAATCCACCCATATTACTCACTCCTGAACTTGCCCCGCCGCATATTAGAGCATAATCGCTGTGACTGCGGCAAAAAAAATGTATCCATCGGCGACCGCGTTTAATCAATTGGAGAGACCGAGCGTTAAACCGCCGATATCGAGCACTTATTAGGAATTTAGGAATAATGGCGAAACCTTTCACCATATTGGTCACCGGCGGGGCCGGTTATATTGGTAGCCACGCGGTGCTCGCCTTGCAGGCAGCCGGCTGGCCGGTTGCGGTTATCGACAATCTAACCACCGGTTTTCGCTGGGCGGTGCCCGACGATGTTGCCTTTCATGAATGCGATATCGAGGATTCAGCGTTGCTCGCCCGGATCATCAAGGCCGAAAACATCGGTGCTATCATGCATTTCGCCGGTTCGATCATCGTGCCCGAATCGGTCGCAGATCCGCTCAAATATTATCATAATAACAGCGCAAAGAGCCGCAGCCTGATCGAATCGGTAGTGACCGGCGGGGTTCATCACTTCATTTTCTCATCGACCGCTGCGACCTATGGCATCCCCGAGGAAAGCCCGGTCAGCGAAACCGCGCCGCAACTGCCGATCAACCCCTATGGCATGTCCAAACTGATGACCGAGCATATGCTACGCGATGTTGCGGCGGCGCATGACCTAAACTTTTGCGCCTTGCGCTATTTCAACGTCGCCGGAGCCGACCCGCAGACGCGGACCGGACAATCCACCTCTGGAGCCACCCATTTGATCAAGGTCGCGGTAGAGGCTGCGCTGGGCAAGCGCGACAGCGTCGCTGTCTTCGGGACGGATTATGATACGCCTGATGGCACCGGCGTGCGCGACTATATCCATGTCTCCGACCTGGCCAATGCTCATGTGCTCGCGCTGGATGCGCTGATTGCAGACCCGAATCGCAATCATCTGCTCAATTGCGGCTATGGTCGCGGTTTTTCTGTGCTCGAGGTTCTCGATGCCGTTGACCGGGTTACCAACATGCGAATCGAGCGGAAAATGGAAGGCCGGCGCGCCGGTGACCCCGATTCGCTGATTTCCGATAATCGGGCGATCATGGAACGCTTCCCATGGCAGCCAAAACATGCCGATCTCGACGAAATTGTCGCCCATGCACTGGCGTGGGAACGCAAACTGATCGAAATTCGCGGAGAATAGTGCTGGCCGCTTGACTTTGGCGGCTGCCGACCTTAATTGCCCTGCTCAACGCAGCAAGGCTGCTTTCAAGAAATTCAGATAATCAAGGCGTGGTACCAAAATGAAAGTCCGCAACTCTTTGAAGTCGCTTAAAAACCGTCACCGGGATTGTCGCGTCATCCGTCGCCGTGGTCGCACCTATGTGATCAACAAGACGAATAGTCGGTTCAAGGCACGCCAAGGCTAAATACCTTTTCTGGCAGGAGTTTCTGCCATCCCCAAAATTGACACCATCATCTTCGATATAGGCAATGTGTTGTATCGCTGGGACTTGCGCTGTCTGTTCGTCAAACTGATTGACGACCCGGAAGAGCTTGAGTGGTTTCTCGCCAATGTCGTGACGCCGGAATGGCATTTCCAGCATGATGCCGGGCGACCCTTTGCCGACATGGTAGCGGAACGAAGCCGCGAGTTTCCGGAATATACCGATCATATTATAGCCTATTCCAGACGGTTCCCGGAAACCATACCGGGGCCGGTTGAGGGCATGGTTGATCTTGTCCATGCACTGGTGGACCGCGGCGTCCCGATCTATGCTATCAGCAATTTTGGCGCCCAATCATGGGCCCAATTTCGTCCATCAGCGCCGATATTTGAAATATTTTCCGATATTGTCATTTCCGGCGAAGAAAAACTGGTGAAACCGGACAGCGCGATTTTCGAACTAGCCCTGAAACGCTTTTCCCGGCGTGCCGACCAATGTCTTTTCGTTGACGATCGGCTCGATAATATTGCAGCCGGTCAAGCGATGGGGCTTGCCGGCCATCATTTTAGGGATGCCACACAACTCGAAAGCGAGCTGAGAGCTTTACGCTTGCTCTAGCTGCGCTTGAGCTCGTCTCCGCTCAGCCGCACGATATGGAGCAAGTTGGTCGACCCCGGGGTTCCAAAGGGTACGCCGGCACAGACAATCAGTCGTGACCCCGCCTCGGCCATCTTGTGACGCAGGGCCATGCGTTTGGCTTTGCCGATCATCTCCTCGAAATTGGTAACATCGCGGGTAACGACGGCATAAGCACCCCATAGCAGGCCGACGCGCCGCGCGGTGTGGCGGTTGGGGGTGAGGACCATGAGCGGCACGGAGGGACGTTCGCGCGCCATTCTGCGAGCGGTCGAGCCGGACGAAGTATAGCAGACAATCGCCGACGTCTCGACCGTGCGGGCGATGTTATAGCTCGCCGCCGCCAGCGCGTCTGCGGTCGTTTCATCTGGCACGGTTTCGGTGAAATGCACCCGGTCAGCATATGACGGATCATTTTCTACCTGCGCGGCAATCCTGTCCATCATCGTTGCCGCTTCAATCGGCCAGTCACCGACGGCGGATTCGGCTGACAGCATGATGGCATCGGCACCGTCATAAATGGCGGTCGCAACATCGGACACTTCGGCCCGAGTCGGGGTGGGCGATTTGATCATCGACTCGAGCATCTGGGTCGCAACAACCACCGGACGGCCCAGTTTGCGGGCGGCGGCCACGATTTTCTTCTGTAGCGGCGGCACCTGCTCCGGCAATAGTTCGACGCCCAGATCCCCGCGCGCCACCATCACCGCATCGGACAGTTCGAGTATCTCGTCGAGCCGGTCGATTGCGGCGGGCTTCTCGATCTTTGCGAGCAGTGCCGCCTTGCCGCCGATCAGACGACGCGCCTCGGCTACATCTTCGGGGCGCTGTACAAAGCTGAGCGCGATCCAGTCGACATCCTGTTCCAGCGCGAATGTCAGATCCTTGCGATCCTTGTCGGTAAGCGAGCTAACCGGCAGCACCACTTCCGGAACATTGACGCCCTTGCGGTCAGAAATTTCGCCACCGACTATCACCTTCGTCTCGACGCTCTTGCCATCGGCCTTGGTTACCTCCAGCCGGATTTTGCCGTCGTCCAGCAACAATGTGTGTCCCGGCTGCAGCGTGCTCAATATTTCCTTGTGGGGCAGGCTGACG
>JABMNS010000012.1 GCA_013204445.1 Sphingomonadales bacterium | reverse complement strand
GCGCTGACATTATCGAAACCAATACGTTCAGTTCCACCGTGATCAGTCAGGCGGATTATGGCTGCGAGCATCTGGTGCGGGATCTGAACGTCAAATCGGCTGAAATTGGGCGTGCGGCCTGCGACAAGGCCGAAGCCAAAGATGGCCGATCGCGCTTTGTCGCCGGGTCGGTTGGTCCAACCAACAAGACGCTTTCCCTGTCCCCCGATGTCAATGACCCCGGTTTCCGGGAGATTGAATATGACTATCTGAAAAGCGTCTATCGCTACCAATGCGATGCATTGATCGACGGTGGGGTCGACTTTCTGTTGATCGAAACCATATTCGATACGCTCAATGCAAAATGTGCCGGAATGGCCGCGATGGAAGCCGCTGAAGCAAGCGGCCGCGATGTTCCGCTGATGCTATCGATGACTCTGACCGATCTGTCGGGCCGCAACCTTTCAGGCCATACTGTCGAGGCTTTCTGGCACGCGGTCCGGCATTTGAAGCCGCTGACCATCGGCCTCAACTGTTCCTTCGGGGCCGACCAGCTCAGGCCGCATCTGGCGATGCTGTCGAAAGAGGCGGACTGCCTGATCATGGCCTATCCCAATGCTGGCCTGCCCAATGATCTCGGCGAATATGACGAAATGCCGCAAGAGACGGCAGAACTGATCGGTGATTGGCTGAGAGATGGCCTTGTGAATATCGTCGGCGGCTGCTGCGGCACGACCCCGGACCATATCCGGGCGATTGCCAATGCTGTGGCCGACCAGGATCCGCGCAAGATACCGGCGCTCACGGTGCGAACTCGCCTCTCCGGACTGGAGCCATTCACCATGGCGGCTTGAACGATCAGCATCCCCCTTCGTATCGCGCCTAGCGAGGCACACCTGCGCAGAAATAATTGTCTCCCGGCTTTGCTCAAGACCAACGGATAACATCACATCATTATGACCACATCTTCCTCCACCAATTTCGTCAACATCGGCGAGCGTACCAATGTTACCGGCTCCGCCCGTTTCAAGAAGCTCATCCTCAACGATGACTATGAAGCCGCGGTCGAAGTCGCGCGCCAGCAGGTCGAAAATGGCGCGCAGGTGATCGATATCAATATGGATGAGGGCCTGCTCGACGCGCATCATGCGATGACTACCTTTCTCAAGCTGATCTCTGCCGAACCCGATATCGCGCGCGTGCCGGTGATGATCGACAGCAGCAAATGGTCGGTGATCGAGGCGGGGCTGAAATGCGTCTCCGGCAAACCGATCGTCAACTCCATCTCGATGAAGGAAGGCGAGGAGGAATTTCTCAACCACGCGCGCAAATGCATGGCCTATGGCGCCGCCGTTGTCGTCATGGCCTTTGACGAAACCGGACAGGCCGATACCAAGCAACGCAAGATCGAGATTTGCGAACGCGCCTACAAGCTGTTGACCGGCATCGGTTTCCCGCCGGAAGATATCATCTTCGATCCCAATGTGTTCGCGATTGCCACCGGCATTGACGAACATCGCCGCTATGGGCTCGATTTTATCGAGGCGACCCGCGAGATCCGGAAACGCTGCCCGCATGTCCATATTTCCGGGGGCCTGTCAAACCTGTCGTTCAGCTTCCGCGGGAATGAGCCGGTCCGCAAGGCAATGCACAGCGTCTTTCTCTATCATGCGATACCCGCCGGCATGGACATGGCGATCGTCAACGCTGGCCAGCTGGATATTTACGACGATATCGATCCCGAATTGCGCGAGCTTTGCGAGGATGTGATATTCGACCGGCGCGACGATGCTACAGACCGGCTGATCACGCTCGCCGAAAAATTCCGCGGCACCGACGAAGTCGCGGAAAAGGCGGCGGCGGAATGGCGGGGCTATGAAGTACACAAGCGTCTAGAACATGCGCTGGTCAAGGGCATCGACGCGCATATCGTCGAAGATACCGAGGAAATGCGGCTGGCGGTCAAGGATCGCGCCGGCCGTCCGATCGAAGTGATCGAAGGCCCGCTGATGGACGGCATGAATATCGTCGGTGATCTGTTCGGCTCGGGCAAGATGTTCCTGCCGCAGGTGGTGAAATCTGCCCGCGTGATGAAAAAAGCCGTCGCCCATCTTTTCCCCTTTATCGAAGCGGAAAAGGACGAGAAGGCCAAGGGCAAGGGCAAGATCATCATGGCCACGGTCAAGGGCGATGTGCACGATATAGGCAAGAATATCGTTGGCGTCGTGCTGCAGTGCAATGGCTTTGAGGTCATCGATCTCGGGGTGATGGTATCCTGGACGGATATCCTGAAGGCCGCCAATGAAAATGACGCGGATATTATCGGACTGTCCGGGCTGATCACGCCTTCGCTGGATGAAATGGTAACCGTTGC
>JABMNS010000091.1 GCA_013204445.1 Sphingomonadales bacterium | reverse complement strand
TCTAACCAACTGAGCTACGATCGCCACAAGCCGCGCACTATATAGCCGCATTGCGCAGCGGTGCATAGGGATAGCTGGTAGCAATCGTCAAGCATTTAGCGGGCTGGTTTTGAATTAAAACGCATCCCCGCGCTGACGATGGACAAGCCGCGCCGGTTGCCGTGCAGCATCGATCAGCGCCCGCTCCTCGACCAGAGCGCTTTGCATTTCGACGGCAAGGTCCACCCGGAACCAGCGCGTGGTCAGCTTGACCTGGCTTTGAACTTCGGACTCTGCCCCAAGACTGGCTGGATAGGATTGCGCCCAGAAATCATTGAGACTGCCATATCCCAACTCCGGCCGCCGCCCCAGAAATTGCCGCGCAGGCGTCAGATCTGAGGGAAATGGTCCGAGCATGGCCAGCAGAATCGCCTGCTCGGGTCGCAGCGTGTTGATGTTGATCGGCGACAGATCGGTTGTCGGCAAGGCACAGGTCCACGGCACCAGGCGGACGAAAACGTCATCTGTCACGTCTTTGATCGTTCGCAATTCGCTGACATCGACGATCAGGGCATTGGCCGTGCGATAAGGATTTTCCTGCTGCAGATAATATTGATCCTCTGCGCCGCGGGGTGCTGCCACCGTGTCGCTGTCAATCCAGTCCGCAACCGACTCCGCAATATCGGCGGCATCTCCGTCCAATATGCCCAGCATCACCATCAGCCGTGAAAATTGTGCCAGACCTTCTGGCCGCGCCGTCAGTATATCCTCCTGCTGGGTGACGAGACTATTGATGTTGAAACAATTGCCTCCGTCGGCCAGCGATGCGGTGATAATCCCGCCAGGCACCGGAAATTTCTGTTCCTTGCCGTTCCAGCCACCAACATTGATCGTCCGTCCGGGAGAGGCGGATACAATCTGCTCGGCCGACTGTATCCCGATTGATTCCGCAGCAATCAGATAAGCCTTGGCCTGAGAGAGTTCGCGCGCATTGGAAGCAAGCTTGGTAGCGCCAGCCAGGCGATCAATCCCGTGCGCCGCCAATATCGCAATCACCGCGACCAGCAATAATACCGTCAGCAACGCTGCACCGCGTTCCTTTTCGGTCCCGATTTCCCGCAATTTGCTCACAAATAGCCCGCCCCGACCAGGAATAAATGCCGGTAGCGGCGGCCCTGCTGATCAAACTGGATTTCGATCGCGCGCGGCAAGTCTGCCAGTCTTTCGGTTTCCCACCCATTCGACCATAAACCTCGCTTGTCGCGAAAGCGCAGCGCGAGCGAATCAACGTTCGAGATCAGAATCGCCGGCTGATCAATCGAACCGCCGTCGGTCATCCGATATCGCCATCGCTCCAGATTGCCGTCCGTCAGTCGATATTCGACCCGTTCCAGATTGGATCGGGCCGCGCCGTTGATATTGCTTTGGCCACCCCGGGTAAATTTCAGGAAAGCCGCCTCCGGCCCGCCGGCCTCGCTGGCAAAGGCCGGCATGCGGTCACCACGATCATCGCGGGATGTTCGCGGCAAAGCCTGACTCAGATCGGCTTCCATCAACGAAACGAAGCGCTGCATCTCCGCCATTTGACCGAGATTTTCCGCAGTTATCTCATCACTATCGACGGCGGAGCGGAGCATGATCACCCCCGCCACCGACAACATGGCGAAAATGAACAGTGCCACCATCATCTCGACCAACGTGAAGCCATTGCGATTGCAGGATATGGTGGAAATCTTTTTCATCGGCCTCGCTTATATTCGGATTGGCCGCAGCCGCAAACAGCGGTTGCGATCAACGGGGATTCATTTATCGTGTCATGAGATAGTTAGGTACAATTTTGGACGTTCATATGACAGAGGCCCATAATACATCGGCTGACTATCTCGTTGCCTTGGGAAAAGTGCAGCGTTTTCCGCGCAAGGAAATAGAATTATGCATTATCAAAAATTTCCTCGGTCCTGACGAATGCAGCAAGTTGATCGCGATGATCGACGAAAAACGGCGCCCTTCGGATATTGCCGATCCCAATGGTGACGATTATTTCCGCACCAGCGAAACCTGTGACCTCGACCATGCGGATAGTTTCGTGGCTGAAATTGACGCAAGGATTTGTGAGTTTGCCAATATCGACAAGAAATTTGGCGAACCGCTGCAGGGTCAGCGCTATGCCGTTGGCCAGGAATTCAAAGCGCACACGGATTTTTTCGATCCCCATGGCCAGGATTTTGAGAAATATTGCTCCGTCTCCGGGCAGCGCAGCTGGACATTCATGATATATCTCAACGAACCGGCGGCCGGTGGCGCCACCCGTTTTACCCATTTCAAGAAAAGCTTCATCCCGGAAACCGGAACGATGCTATGCTGGAACAACCGCAATTTTGACGGTTCCGTCAATAACTGGGCCTTGCATCATGGCATGAAGGTCCGAAAAGGGACAAAATATGTGATTACTAAATGGTACCGCGAAAAGCCCTGGCCGTGGAACGGTTGAGCCCACTGAATCCGATGTGATGAAACTCAGTCGCTATAGGCCCGGCCCGGGCG
>JABMNS010000090.1 GCA_013204445.1 Sphingomonadales bacterium | reverse complement strand
GCATATTATTCGCCTTCATGATCGCCACCGCCTTGCTCAGCATGCTGATTTCCAACACCTCGGCCACCCTGATCATGGTGCCCATAGCACTCGCCGTGCTGGTCGCTGGCGGGGTCAAGGATGGCGAAACCGAGGGATTCTCCGGCGCCCTGATCATGGGTGTCGCCTTTGCTGCCTCGATCGGCGGACTGGGCACGCTGGTCGGCAGTCCGACCAATGCGATTGCCGTCGGCCTGATCAACAAGACCCTCGGCATGCAGATTGATTTTGTCGACTGGCTCAAATTCGGCCTGCCGATCGTGATCGTCGGCATCCCGGTATTGGCAGGGATATTGATCGCGGTTCAGAAGGTTGGGCGGCATAGTTTTGATGGTGTCAAAGCCAGGAATGTGATCGGCGCATCCGGACCATGGAGTGTGCCGGAAAAGCGGCTGGTGCCGGTCGTTGCGATCGTCGTGCTGGGCTGGCTGCTGCTGCCGGAGATCAAGACCCTCTTCCCGGCAGGCGCGCTGCACGATGGCAGCGTCGCGATTGTCGGCGGCTTGCTGTTGTTCATGCTGCCCGATGGCACCGGACGCAAGCTGCTCAATTGGGATGAAGCCGATCGCGCACCCTGGGGTGTCATCATGATGTTTGGCGGTGGCCTCGCGCTGGCCGCCGGGATCATCGAATCCGGCCTGGCCGACTGGCTCGGCTTGATGCTGGAACCGCTCAGGACGGTCCCGGTGATCGTCATTGCCATCGCGCTGGTGGCACTGGTCATCCTGGTCACCGAATTTGCCTCCAATGTTGCAACCGCCAGCGGGGTCATGCCGGTGGTCGCCAGCCTGATCCTGGCAACCGGTGTCGATCCGGTGCTGCTCGCCGTGCCCGCGGCGATGGCAGCGAGCTGGGGTTTCATGCTGCCCTCCGGCACCGGACCCAATGCGATCGCCTGGTCCACCGGCCATATCGAACTGCCGAAAATGCTGAAATCCGGCTTCCTGCTCGATCTCGCCGGTGTCCCGATCATAATCGGCTGCATCTGGATGGTTTCCATTGTAACCAGTTAGCTTTTCGTTCATGGTTTTGCCGAGACCTAAAGGGGTGGAGAGAAGAATATGTCCGAGCATGATGATGATGTGGTAGCGGTTCCGGTCACACGCCGGAAGCCCAAGGCACCGATTGAACAAATTGGCGGCCGCAAGCTGAAACCGGCGACGTTGATGATGGGTCATGGCTATGATCCGGAGCTGTCCGAAGGATCGCTCAAGCCGCCGATTTTCCTCACCTCGACCTTCGCTTTCGAAAATGCCGCCGCTGGTAAACGCTTTTTCGAAGGCATCACCGGCAAACGCCCCGGCGGCTCGGACGGTCTGGTCTATTCACGCTTCAACGGCCCCAATCAGGAAATTCTCGAAGACCGGTTGAGCATCTGGGACGAGGCCGAGGATGCGCTGGTCTTCTCCAGCGGCATGTCGGCGATCACCACGGTATTGCTTGCCAATGTCAACCAGGGCGATGTCGTCGTCCACAGCGGGCCGCTCTATGCCGCGACCGAGACTTTGATCAACAAGATTCTCGGCCGTTTTGGCGTGACCTTCCTCGACTTTCCCGCCGGTGCTGCGCCGAGCGAAGTCGCCGCGATGCTCGAACAGGCCAGGGCGCAGGCCGCCGCCAACGGCGGCAAGGTCGCGATCATCTATCTGGAAAGCCCGGCCAACCCGACCAATGCTCTGGTCGATATCGAGGGCGTTGCCGCTGCCCGCCAGCAGGTTTTTGGTGACGACGATGCGCCGCCAATTGCCATCGACAATACCTTCCTCGGCCCGCTGTGGCAGCAACCGCTAAAACATGGCGCCGATATCGTGATCTACAGCCTGACCAAATATGTCGGCGGCCACAGCGATCTGGTCGCTGGCGGAGTGCTCGGCAGCAAGGCCCATATGGACCCGATCCGCGCGATCCGGAACACCATTGGCACGATCTGCGATCCCAATACCGCATGGATGTTGATGCGCAGCCTCGAGACGCTGGAACTGCGGATGACCCGCGCCGGTGAAAACGCGCTGAAGGTCTGCACCTTCCTGCGCGGCCATCCCAAGGTCGACGGCCTCGGCTATCTCGGCTTTATCGAGGATGCGAGCCAGAAGGATATTTACCAGCGCCATTGCAGCGGTGCCGGTTCAACCTTCTCGGTCTTCATCAAGGGCGGCGAGGCCGAAGCCTTCCGCTTCCTCGACGCGATGAAAATCGCCAAGCTGGCAGTCAGCCTCGGCGGCACCGAAACCCTGGCCAGCCTGCCGGCGGCGATGACTCACATCTCGGTCCCCGACGAACGCCGCGCCGCGCTCGGCATCACCGACAATCTGGTGCGTATCTCGATCGGCGTCGAAGACCCGGACGATCTGATCGCCGATTTCGATCAGGCGCTGGCGGCGGTTTGAGGGCTGTGGCTTAAAGGGGTGAAGGCGGATAGCGAAATGGGCTGACTCTATGTCCGCTAACTATCCATTTTTGGATATTTTTGGCGTTCCGTTCCGTAATTCTTGGCCCCTTATTGACGTCATTATCGGTGTCGCAGCCTTTTCCTGAAAGAGGGCATTTCGTTCGAACTGTTTATTCACGCTCGAATGGCGGCAACTGGGTGGGAACCTGAAAGTCCGGTTTTGCGCAGCCGATAGGAAAAGCGGGCGTTCAGCGCCCTGTGCCAAGTAGCACTTTGACAGCATCAATGATCGGCATCATGTTATCCAGTGACGGATGATAAAAGGAAACCGTGTTGGTTGCACCCGCCGTGATCGCCATCAACAGATCTCCGGCTATCACGATATTGGTATTTTTCGGCAGATCACCGCAATCGACTGCTTCGGCGATCAACCCCCGAAATACCTTGGTTGATTCTTCACGCAGATCCCGGATTTCCCGGAATTTTTCCGGTTCCTGCTGCAATCGGTTTATCACGACGCTACCAATCATTGGAAAACCTGAGGAATTGCCTTGCAGCGGTGTAACAGCCTCAAGCAAGGTGTTGAACTTGTCCTTCCATGAACCGGGACCGGCGACAGCTGCATTTATGGTCTGATTATAAATTTGGATCCGGTTTTTCACAGTTTCCAGAAACAGCTCATCCTTGGAGGCGAAGTGATTATAGATCGCCGCGCCGGTGATGCCGGCAGTCTTTGCGACCCTTTCCATACTAACTTCAGCAAATGACATGGCATTAAACTGCGCTTCTGCTGCCTTTAGCAGCCGTTCGCGGGTCTTTGATGCGGTACTGCCGAACGGACGGCCTCTTTTTCGCGCTTGCGGTTGGGTAATGTTATTTTCCTGCATGCTGTGCCATCGGAACCTTGGCGGCTTTAATCATCAATATGGCCACCCCATTATGCGGGAACTTCAAGAATATCAAACCGACTAGACCGGATGATACCAGATCGGCGAGCTATAGGCGCGCTCCTGGGTAATCAGCGGCGCGTCTTTTGGCGGTTTCACGTTGAAGCGCACGGCATCATAGAGCGTCCAGCGCGGTGTCGGGATTTCCAATACACGGAGATAGTAAAATGCTGACACCTTTGGATCGAAATCCGGATCTACCCACATGGTGGCGAAATAGGGTTCGCCAATATCATTGGTGTAGGTCGCGTCCTTGAAGTTCACGGTATTACCGACAGCAGCTATTTTCCCCGTCGCCGGATCGACCTGGCGGTCACCGGAAAATGCGACTTCATGAATTTTTTCGTGCAGCTTCCCGTCACTGCTGCGCCAGCCCTTGATCAATTGTACCCGGTCCAGATTGGCTCCATTGGGATCCTTCAATGCGGTGATCATGAAATGAGGTGCATCGCCCCCGCCTGTCAATACGCCCCCCATCGGAACACCTTTGGCGTAGCCAATGCGGGCATAGTCGGATTTTTTCATGTCCGATTCCTGATAATCCCATCCGCCAAAAAAGCGAACTGCCATCCGCGGGCCAGTCGTCGCATACACCTCTTTACGTTTGAACGCGGCAAACAATTCTGCACGGGTATTTGCTCGAGCCCAGGCGCCAATATATCCGGAACTCGTCAGTCGCCAGTTCTCCCACAGCCGTCCCGCCATTTTGGAATTGAGGCGCTCTTTGCCGGGCTCGGATTCTACAAATTTGCCCCAGAAATTATTGTCATCAGCAGTAGACAGCCCGGTATGGGTATCGGTGCTGCCGATCAGGCCATATTGGTAAGGAT
>JABMNS010000089.1 GCA_013204445.1 Sphingomonadales bacterium | reverse complement strand
TGAAAAAGGGGCCTTTACCGGTGCCGTTGACAGCGCCTCGGGAAAATTTGAACAGGCGCAGGGCGGGACTCTGTTTCTCGACGAGATTGGCGATATGCCAATGCATGCGCAAACGCGCCTGTTGCGAGCCCTCCAATCGGGAGAAATCAACCGTGTCGGGGGCAAGGGGCTGGTCAAGCTGGACGTCCGGATCATCGCCGCTACCAACCATGATTTTATCGAACTGATCAAACAGGGCAAGTTCCGCGAAGACCTCTATTACCGGATCAACGTGGTACCAATTGAATTGCCCCCGCTCAGGGAACGCGCCAGCGATATTCCGGCGCTAACCAAACATTTTCTCAAACTCGCGGTGACCGAAGGGCTACCCCACAAGCAGATTTCACCGGAGGGGATGAACTTGCTTTGCCACCATTATTGGCGGGGTAATGTTCGGGAACTCAAAAATGTCATCTATCGCCTAGTTGTCACAGGACGGGAGGACACGCTTTCCGAGGACGCAATTCGCCAAATCCTTGCAGCGGAGCGCAGTGAGGACCGGGTTGAATCAGCGGATATGGAATTTGAAGGCCATATCAAGTCGATTGTTCTGGGGTTGATGGCCGCGCCGGAGAGGGAAAATCTATACGCTCAGGCATTGGAAAAATTTGAGAAGCCGTTGCTGATTGAGATGATGCATCACGTCCATGGCAATCAGATAAAAGCAGCCAAAATTCTGGGCATCAATCGCAACACGCTTCGCAAGAAACTCAATGAATATCAAATTGACCCCGCCGAGTCCAAATAGCAGGCCACGATGAAGTGGCGGTTTGCTTGGTCGAACCGTGATATATATACAATATTAGTGCTTTTCCTGCAACGAAACTGTTGTATTGAAAGCACGATGACGGTTTTCAACCATAATCCAGATCAGCGTTTCCCCAATTGGCTGCGGCGTCTTGCCCTGATGGCGGAAAAAGAGGCCGTCATGAGACGAGTCGAGTGGATCGTATTGCTCCTGTTTGGCGCGATCATGCTTGGCACCTATTTTCTTCTGAGCCGACAATCCGATCAAACCGATTTCATTTCCCCGCCTTTGACCGCTGCCCTGCTGGTTGCGAACCTAATTCCCGCGATAACATTGCTTGTCCTCTTTGGTCGTCGGATCGCAAAGGGGCGGGCGGCCAAATCTTCGATCGGAAGCAAGGGCCGGCTGCACGTCCGGCTGGTTGCCTTATTCTCATTGGTGGCCAGCATTCCGATGGTGCTCGTGGTCATTTTTGCATCGTTACTGTTTCAATATGGCGTCGAATTCTGGTTTTCTGATCGCGCGCGCGGAATGTTGGAAAATGCAAATGATTTGGCGCGCGGCTATTATGAGCAAAATCAGCGCGAAGTCGGTGAAGAGACAATCACCATGGCCAATGATTTACGCAATTATCTCCAGCAGGCCGATCTGGAAAGTCCCGAATTTGCCGAGGGCTATGTCTTCCAGGTCCTGTCGCGCAAACTCAATGAATCGGCGATCATCGAGTATGGGCAGGATGGTGTCCCCCGGACCGCAGCGGCCGTTGACCCCGATGATGGAGACTCGCAGCCGAAGATAACCGATGCGGTTCTGAGGCAGTTGCAGCAGGGGCAAAGCTATGTCGTAACCGCCAGGCCGAACAAAATTGAAGCGGTCACCGCGCTTGATCTGAAATCACGTATATTCCTCTATGCGGCCCGCGACTCCGATATGTTGGCGCTCAGCCAGTGGGAGCGGGCACAATCGGTTCTGGCAGATTATGAAGATCTATTTTCGCGATCCCGAAGCCTGCAATTACAGTTTAACATTGCTTTGTTCGTCATCTCTCTGATGATTGTGGGACTGGTATTGTGGATTGCATTGGTCGTTGCAGACCGGATGGTGAAGCCGGTCAGCGACCTAGTCCACGCGGCAAAGCGGGTCACCGAAGGGGATCTTGCCACTCGAGTACCGAAGACGTTTGAAAATGACGAGATTGGTACGCTGGGGCGAGCCTTTAATCGCATGACTGAGCGACTGGAAACGCAAACAACGGCCTTGATTACAGCGAATGAGCAATTGGGGAGCCGGCGGGCGTTTATCGAGGCGGTGCTGGAATCGGTCACCGCCGGAATTATCAGTCTGGACGAAAAAGGCGAGATCAAGCTGGTCAATTCACAAGCCCAGTCGCTGCTTTCAAAGCCGATTGATGACTTGCTCGATGTCGACATCGGCAAGGCGGCACCGCAATTTGCCGAGCTCATTCAAGATGGTGTGGAAAATAGTATCATCGAATTTTCTTCCGATTCAGACATGCGGACTCTGGCGGTGAAAATTGTTGGCGGTCCGACCGGACACGTGATTACCTTTGAAGACATAACCCAGCAATTGCTCGATCAACGACGGGCCGCATGGTCCGATGTCGCGAGACGCATTGCCCATGAAATCAAGAATCCTTTGACTCCGATTCAATTGGCTGCCGAGCGATTGCAGCGGAGGTTCGGCACGCGTATTAAAGACGATGTCGACGTGTTTGAAAACCTCACCAAGACGATTGTCCGGCAGGTTGGAGATTTAAGAAATATTGTAGATGAATTTTCTTCCTTCGCACGGATGCCTAAACCGGTTTTCCGTCAGGAGAATCTCGACGATATCCTGAAACAGGCCCTGTTCATGCAGGATGTAGCATGGCCGTCCATGGCGTTTAACTTCATCTCTGATGATCAGCCAATATTGCTGGTCTGTGATCGCCGGCAATTGGGACAGGCGCTAACCAATATCATAAAGAATGCTGCGGAGGCGATTGAGCAAAAGGCCGAAGCCAGCGCCGATTTTCAGGTCTCTGATGGTGAAATAGAATTGGCCGTTCGCACGGAAAACCAGATTGTCGTCATTGAACTGACGGATAACGGAATCGGCCTGCCGATCGAGCGGGACCGCATCGTCGAGCCCTATATGACGACACGGGCCACAGGTACCGGATTGGGCCTGGCGATCGTCAAGAAGATTGTCGAGGAACATTTCGGTGAGATGAAGTTCAGTGACGCACCCAATGGTGGTACCAGGGTGACTATCCGGCTCAGTCCATCCCAATTAGCGAGATTATCTCACGGGACAGAAGAAAACCAAACCGATTTGCTAACTGGTCCTGCCGGAAATGACGAGCAAATGGCAGAAATTGATAAATGAGGATTAGAGGTTCAACATGGCGTTAGATATTCTGGTTGTCGACGACGAACCCGATATTCGTGATCTGATATCCGGCGTTCTGGAAGACGAGGGCTACACCACGCGGGTGGCCGCCGACAGTGACGCGGCCCTTGCCGCTGTCAACGAGCGGCGGCCTTCGCTGGTCCTGCTTGATGTCTGGCTGAGAGGCTCGCGCCTCGACGGTCTGGAATTGCTGACCGAGTTGAAGCAGCTCGATGCAAAAATGCCGATCATAGTGATCTCTGGCCACGGCAATATCGACACGGCTGTCGCTGCCATATCACAAGGCGCTGTTGATTTCATCGAGAAGCCCTTTGAAGCCGAACATTTGCTGCATATGGTATCGAGAGCGACCGAGACCGAGCGGCTCCGTCGGGAAAACGAGATTCTCAAGGCAAGGGTGGGTTTTGCTGATGAGCTAACCGGCAACTCGGCCGCGTTGAATAATGTGCGCGCCACATTGAAGCGCGTCGCCGGCACGGGCAGCCGCCTGTTGATCTCTGGTCCGGCGGGGGTCGGCAAGGAGGTGGCCGCCCGATTGATGCACAATTGGAGCTCACGTTCCAATGCTGCCTTTGTGACCATAAGCGCTGCCAGGCTTTCTCCAGAAAGTGTCGAAGAGGAACTTTTTGGCACCGAACGGAACGGAAAGGTCGAAAAGACCGGCCTGATGGAAGAGGCTCATGGCGGAACATTGTTCATCGATGAAGTCGCGGACATGCCGCTCGACACTCAAGGCAAAATATTGAGGGTTTTGACGGAACAGAGCTTTAACCGGCTTGGCGGTTCACAAAAAGTGAATGTCGATGTTCGGGTTGTTTCAGCAACCTCTCGAGACCTGGAAGTAGAGATCCGCGAAAAGAGATTTAGGGAAGATCTGTTCTATCGCCTCAATGTTGTGCCGGTAATCCTGCCACCACTGAACCAGCGGCGCGAAGATATTCCGGTTCTGGTGGACCATTATGCGGCGCGATTTGCTGCCGAACAACGTTTGCAGCCTCCCGAAATCTCCGATGAAGCAATGGCCGCACTCCAGGCTTGCGACTGGCCAGGCAACGTCCGGCAGCTACGAAATGTTGTCGAGCGCACGATCATTTTGGCTCCCAAGGACAATTTTACCAAAATCGAGGTAGAAATGTTGCCACCGGAGGTGCTGGGCAATGATGACGATCTCCACCAGGGCGTCGCGTCCCTGATGGGGTCGCCGTTGAGAGAGGCGCGGGAGAGTTTCGATCGGGAATATCTCAAAGTGCAGATCAGGCGCTTTTCCGGAAATATTTCCAAAACCGCGAATTTCATCGGTATGGAACGATCTGCCCTGCACCGAAAATTGAAGATATTGGGGCTGGCCTCGCGCAAGAAAACCGACGTCGAGTGAGCGTGACGGTTAAGCGGTTGTCGTGAACGTGCGAATCCCATATATGGAAAAACAAGGTGCCCACGAAGGCAAGATGCTGTCGCAGAAATCATAAAATGCCATCGTAAAGATAGCCAATAATAGGAGTCAAATATGACCGATAAATCAAACAATTTACAGGATTTATTCCTTAACTCCCTCCGGAAATCGAAAACCCCCGTGACGATGTTTCTAGTAAAAGGTGTCAAACTTCAGGGCATTGTAACTTGGTTCGACAATTTTTCTGTACTGCTTCGCCGCGATGGGCAATCCCAGCTGGTTTACAAACATGCCATTTCCACAATCATGCCATCGGAGGCCCTCGACACGCAGCCCTTTGCCGATCTGATGGAAAGCGCCAAGACCAGAGCAGGAGTGCTGCAAGAGGTGTTCCTCACGGCGGTTCGGGACAGCAACGATCCGGTGACGATGTTTCTGGTCAATGGCGTGATGTTGCAGGGCGAAGTTTCTGCCTATGATCTGTTTTGCATCCTGCTCGAGCGGGAAGGCCTGTCGCAACTCGTTTACAAGCACGCCATATCCACCGTGCAACCGGGTGGAGCATTGAATCTGGCAGACTATAACAATGCCGATGATGGTGCGCATTGATACCATTTGAGAAGGAAAGTCTCGATAGCAAGAGCCGTCGGGCGCTTGTCGTGCATCCTGACATGGTGTCCCTGAGCCAGTCTGCGCTCGAGCATCGCCTGGATGAAGCCGATGGCCTCGCTTTGGCCATCGGATTGGTCGCGACTGCGTCCCATTATTTTTCGGTTCGCAAACCAAAGCCCGCCACCTTATTTGGATCCGGCCAGGTAGACCAGATCCGGGATATGATGACGGAACATGAAGCCACAATATTGATTGTGGATGGCAGTTTGAGCGCAATCCAGCAGCGAAATCTGGAAGAAAAACTCGATGTCAAAGTCATCGACCGAACCGGCCTTATCCTCGAAATATTTGGCGCTCGGGCCGTCACCGCGGAAGGCCGTTTGCAGGTCGAACTCGCGCATCTCGATTATCAGGCAGGCCGCCTGGTGCGGAGCTGGACCCACCTCGAACGGCAGCGCGGCGGATTTGGCTTTCTCGGAGGACCGGGAGAAACCCAGATCGAGTCGGATCGGCGAATGATTCGCGACCGCATGGGCAAGTTGCGCAAAGACCTCGCCCATCTGCGCTAGACGCGCGCTTTGCACCGTGAACGGCGTCAGCGCGCGCCGTGGCCGGTCATCGCCCTCGTAGGATATACAAATGCCGGAAAATCGACCTTGTTCAACCGGCTTTCTGGTGCCGATGTGTTTGCGGAGGATCTGCTCTTTGCAACCCTCGACCCGACCATGAGGGAATTTCCGTTGCCGGGATATGACAAGGCGATCTTGTCGGACACCGTTGGATTTGTATCGGACCTGCCGACGCAATTGGTCGCGGCGTTCCGCGCCACACTCGAAGAAGTGAGCGCGGCCGATATCGTCGTCCATGTCCGTGATATTTCGCATGAAGCGAGCGACGCACAAACCCGGGATGTCAGGAAAATATTGGCTGATCTTGGCGTGTCCGAGGAAGCCGGCGAGGGTCCTCCGGTGATCGAAGCCTGGAATAAGATCGACAAGATTTCCGTCGATGACCCGCAATATATACGCATCTCGTCGCGCTTGCCGGAAAATGTTTGTGCCATCTCTGCCGAGACCGGGGCCGGTGTCGACGCACTGGTCAGTCTAATGGCAAAAACATTGTCTGAAGGTTATAAGACCGAACAGGTGATGGTCGCGGCGTCTGATGGCAAGCTTATGGCCTGGTTGCACGAAAATGGGCGGGTGCTGAGCAGCGAACAGGAGTCAGACAATCTGATAGTCGCGGTGGAAATGTCACCGAGAAACTGGGGCCGGTATAACGCGCTTCATTAAATGATCAGCCATTGGCCAGACTTGCCTTGGCCTTTTGCCATTCCACTTCCAGTTCGTCGAGCGACATGTCCTGCATGTCCTTGGTAAGAATGGATTCTACCCGTTTGAATCGTTTGGTGAATTTTGCCGTAGCATCGGCCAGAGCGCGTTCGGCATCGACCTTGTAATGACGAGCAAGATTGACCGCAGAAAAGAGTAAATCGCCGATTTCTTCATGGATTTCAGCGTCGCTGGTGGCGGCCGCAACCTCCTCCAGTTCTTCGAGCAACTTATCCTTCACCGGCGCCTTGTCGGGCCAGTCAAATCCGACACGGGACGCTCGTTTCTGGATTTTTTGCGCCCGTAACAAAGCGGGCAGGGCCAGGGCGACGCCATCCAGTGCGCTCGACTGGCCGGATTGCTCGCGTTCACTGGCCTTGATCTGTTCCCACCCCGGGCTCTCATCTGCCTCGCCAAAGATATGCGGATGATGACGGGTCATTTTGTTACAGATCGAATTAACGACATCTTGAAAATCAAATTTTTCTGCTTCGGCCGCAATCTGGCTGTGAAAAACCACCTGGAGCAGGAGATCGCCGAGTTCATCTTTCAGCGCCAACATATCGTCGCGATTTATCGCATCGGCAACTTCATAGGCTTCCTCGATGGTATAGGGTGCAATCGTTCTGAAGGTCTGCACCTTGTCCCAATCGCAACCGCGCTCCGGATTGCGCAAAAGCCGCATGATTTCAAGCAGGGGATCGATCAATTGTGCATCCATTCTAACCCATTTATTAGGTTGATAATATATATTATGTTAAATTAATTACTATCCAACCGGACCTCTGGCCGGCGGTTCCAAAACCATTTCAGCCCCCTCTACGCGCCAACTTCGCAACTTCGACAAGAAATTCATGCCTATTACATTGGAATCCCCAAATTCTTTCGCAACAACCACCGGCAGATTCTGAGCCACCATTGGGCCAATCTGCAGCGTCTGAATTGCTCCGCGCTGTGCCTCTACCGATCCATTGGCTGTGGTTAGAATTACCGGTATCGGACTTTCACTTATATCGATGCCGGCACTCTGGGCGGTTCGCAATGTCATCGCCGTGGTGGTCGCGCCGCTGTCGATCAGGAACCGCACCGGGAGCGCGTTAACCTTTGCATCGACCCAGAAATGCCCATCAGCCGATTGCCGGATCCTGACCGTATCGCCAACCACAAGCTGTTCGTTGGCGCCGGTCATTTCACCAGACACCCGGTTCCATACCGCCAATATTTCGCGCTGATAGGAAAATCCGACGATGAAGACCGCGAATATCGCCACCCATGCCAATATATTTCGGACGATCTCGCCAAAGCCTATCCGCCGGGAAAATAATGCGCTGGCAACCAGAACCAGCGCGCCAATCGCAAAAATTAGATTAATGTTTTGATCTTCGGTCAACGCTCAGATTTCTTTCACATAGCCATCATAGCCGGGCCGGACATGATCCGGCAATATGCTGACAAGATGGTTATAGTCCATCGACTTGTCCATATGTGTCAACAGACTCAACTTCGGTTGCACATCGCCGATAAGGGCCAATGTCATGTCCAGGTGCGCGTGGGTCGGATGCGGTTCGTCGCGCAAGGCATCGACGACAAGCAGGTCGCAATCTCGATACAAGGCCAGCATCTCCGCGGTCACTTCGCCAAAATCGGTTGCATAAACGATGGATTTCCCCTGATGTTCGAAGCGCAGTCCTGCCGATGTAATGCTGCCATGTGGCTGATCCACAAAGCGCACCAGAACATCACCAATTTCAACATCACTCTCGAGCGCCATATCCTCACATATAGATGGATAATATTTGTGCCCCTCAAACGCATAGGCAAAACGCTGTTTCAGGCTGCCAAGCGCAAATGGCCGAGCATAGCCGGGTATTGGTTTGCGGGTTTGCTGAAACACTGACCTGAGATCGTCAATGCCGTGGCAATGATCGGCATGGTCATGCGTCCAGATCACCGCATCGATCCTGTCGATATCATTGTCGAGAAACTGGTTCCGCAAATCGGGCGAAGTATCAATCAATATTCGGATAGTCGGGCTTTCTACCAGGATCGAGACACGGCTTCTTCGGTTTTTAGGCTCCTCCGGGTCGCAATCACCCCAGTCGTTGCCAATAAGGGGAACGCCGGCCGAAGTTCCGCATCCCAATATGGTGAGTTTTAACGCCAAATTCAGGGTTGCGCCTTGGAGAAGAGCTGATAGAAATTCCGACTGGTTGATTGGCAGATCTTGTCATATTCCTCGCCGCGCAGCCCGGCGAGATAGCGGGTGGTATCAGCAACAAAGGCCGGCTCACCGGTTTTTCCGCGATGCGGAACCGGAGCCAGAAAGGGCGCATCGGTTTCGACGAGAAGTCGGTCTGACGGCAATTTTGCAGCCGTTTCCTGCAAATCTTTAGCATTTTTGAACGTCACAATACCCGAGATTGAAATATAGAGGCCCAAAGCCAAGGCCTTTTGCGCAAAATCTTCGCTTGCGGTAAAACAGTGGATAACACCGGAATAGGCGCCCTGCTCCATTTCTTCGGCCATGATTTCGGCCGTGTCCGCTTCGGCATCGCGGGTGTGGACAATGATTGGCAGGCCAGTTTCGCGGGCTGCATGAATATGGGTACGAAAACTCTGTCTTTGGCGCTCCCGGTCGCTGTGATCATAATAATAGTCCAGCCCGGTTTCACCTATCGCAACAACTCGCGGATGAGCAGCCTCTTGGACCAGTTTGTCGAGGTCGACATCAGGATGGGCATCAGCTTCGTGCGGGTGGATACCGATACTGGCCCATACATCTTGTTCCCGTTCGGCCGTCGCGACAATGTCGCGCCATTCACTTTCACGAGTGGAAATGTTGAGCATCGCGGTGACACCGCTTTGCCGTGCGCGATCGAGCACAGCGCCCTGCTCCTCGACCAGGCCTTTGTAGTTCAAATGACAATGGCTATCGACCAGCATATCAGGAACCTAATTCGTCTGTCAGCAGCTCAAGACGCGGGAAAATACCTATCGGCGCAGGCAATTCAAGCCCCGGTTCTATCGGCGTCACAAGATGTTCAAAATCACGTGCGTTCGGCGATTGGGCAAGCAGATCCAGCATCCTGTCACAGCTTTCCGGCATCGCCCAGCGCAGCATGATCGCTAATTGCCGGATCGCTTCGGCTGTATGGTAGAGCACGCTATCAGCTCGAGCAGGATCGGTCTTGCGCAATGCCCATGGCGCCTGATCGGCAAAATATGTGTTGGTCGCGCTCAGCCGCTCGCGAATGATGTCGAGCGCCTGATCGATCTTGAATAGGCCACCTGTGACCGCCGCTTTCACATCCGAAAAACAAATGTCTAACTGGCTGAGCAACTGCTGCTCTGCTTCGGTCGGTACCCCTGGAGCGGGTACCTTACCATCGCAATTTTTAGCAATCATCGACAGGCTGCGCTGCGCTAGATTGCCAAAATTATTGGCAAGATCGGCATTGGTCTTGGTGACAATGGCATCTGCGGAATAGGTTCCATCCTTTCCAAAAACAACGTCAGCGAGCAGAAAATAGCGTAGCTGATCAACCCCGAAACGCTCCGCCAACTCGATCGGATCGACCACATTGCCGACCGATTTCGACATTTTTTCGCCGCGGTTAAGCAGGAATCCGTGACCGAAGACCTGCTTTGGCAGCGGCAGCCCGGCACTCATCAAAAAAGCAGGCCAGTAGACGGCATGGAAGCGAACTATATCCTTACCGATCAGGTGAAGATCCGCAGGCCAGTATTTGGCGAACATGCCTTGCGTATCAGGATAACCGACGCCGGTCATATAGGTCGTCAGCGCATCAACCCAGACATACATGACATGGCCCGGCGATCCTGGTACGGGCACGCCCCAATCGAAACTGGTCCGTGAAACGCTGAGATCCCGCAGGCCGCCCTCGACAAAGCGCATGACTTCGTTGCGGCGGCTTTCGGGCTCGATGAATTCGAGATGTTCTTCGTAAAGATTCAGCAATTTATCCTGATATTCCGAAAGTTTGAAGAACCATGTTTCTTCTGCGGTCCATTCGACCGGTGTCCCCTGGGGAGAGAGCTTCTCGCCGCCCTCGCCTGTTTCCAGCTCGTCTTCCGCGTAAAATGCTTCGTCGCGCACCGAATACCAGCCTTCATAGCGGTCGAGATAGAGATCGCCATTGGCTTCCATCGCTTTCCACAAGGCCTTGCTAGCCTCGTGATGTGCCGCTTCGCTGGTGCGCCGAAAACCATCATGATGAATATTCAATAACTGGCACATCTCCTTGAAATAAGAGGACATTTCATCTGCAAGCTCGATGGTCGTCTTGCCTGCTTCACGCGCGGTCTGGACCATTTTAAGCCCATGTTCGTCTGTTCCGGTGATCAGTCGAACATCGCGGCCGCTCAGCCGGTAAAATCGTGCAATGGCATCGGCAGCGATCGCTTCATAGGCATGGCCAATGTGCGGACGACCATTTGGATAGCTTATCGCGGTGGTAATATAAAACGGTTCAGACATAGCCGTCTCTCTTGATGGATTGCCGGCGCTTGTAAACAGCCAAAATCTCTATTCTTTTTGATTGCCCTGAAAGAGATCACCCATAAGACTGCCAAGCCGGAATATTACCGCCTGACTATCCAGGGCTTTTGGCAGCGCCATATTGGCCAGATCACTGGCTTCACGCCATTTTTCGATAGCTTGCAGCGAGCAGGCTAGCTGGGAACCCTTGATCTGCTCCCCAATCAGACTGGGGGCCCGTTCCAGAAATGCGCGATATCGTGGCATCGCTGCCTTCAATGCGAGCTTCCTTGCCAATTCGCTTTTCAAACTATTGTCCCTGTCACCGGATTTGATGATTGCGCGCGCTATGCCCTCTAGCTCG
Source organism: Sphingomonadales bacterium (assembly GCA_013204445.1). Taxonomy (GTDB): domain Bacteria; phylum Pseudomonadota; class Alphaproteobacteria; order Sphingomonadales; family Sphingomonadaceae; genus Parasphingorhabdus. Next base: position 4,749 of record JABMNS010000089.1, on the reverse strand, counting down.
GCAAGTCCTACTTCGGCATATTGCAAGGCGCGTCCCGGCGAGCCTTCACCGGCCAGAACAAGCGCATCTAGATCGGTCTCGCCCAATTTTGGTGCGGCGCTTTTCAGCACAATTCGCATGTCATCAGCGCTCAACGCGTCGAAGCGCAGCATCTGGCATCGCGACCGGATCGTCGGCAACAGCCGGTCAGGCATATGACTGATCAGAAAAAAAATGGTATTTTTTGGCGGTTCTTCAAGGTTTTTTAAGATGGCATTGGCGCCAGCGCGTTCAAGATCATCGGCAGCATCAATAACCACCACCCGATATTCGGAAATGGAGGCCTGATTCTGAAATAGCGGTTGCAGAGCACGTATCTGGTCGACCTTTATATTGCGTGCCAGCTCATGTTCCTCCAGCGCGTCGAGACCATTGTCCCGCGCCTTCTTCTCCTCCTTGTCGCTTTTCGGGCCGCGACGAAGCAATCGAAAATCCGGATGTGCGCCGGCGGCGAGAAGATGCCCGGCTTCGTCGTCCTGAATTTCGGAAAAACTTGTCGGCTGATTGCGCGAATTGAGAAGAAAATGAGCCGCTTGTTGCGCAAAGGCCGCTTTGCCCAATCCCTTGTCACCCGCCAGAATCCATGCGTGGTGGAGCATATCTTTGGCTAGGGACTGGTATAATATCTGCCGGGGTTTGTCGTGGCCGCGATATGACATCATGGCATCAAGTCGCCGAGACTTTGCAGGAGATTTTCGGTGATGACCTCGGCGGCTTGTGAGGCATCAACAAGGTGGATCCGGTCTGGTTCATCGTTTGCAAACTGCCGAAAATTGGCCATGACTGCTTGATGATAGTCGCTGTTCCTGCCTCCAATCCGGTCACTGTCTCCGCGATCTCTCGATTCCACTCTTTTCGAAGCAACCGCTTCTGGCAGATCGAGAATGAAGGTCCGATCCGGCATCAAATTATTGCTTCCGATCCGGTGTAAATCCATGATTTCAGCGTCGCTAAGCAGTCCGTTGACGGATTGATAAGCCCGGCTGCTGTCGATGAAACGATCGCAGATCACCCATTCTCCCCGCATTAACGCGGGATGGATCAATTTCGAGCAATGTTCGGCGCGTGCCGCAGCGAACAACAGCGCTTCGGTGCAAATATTCCATTTTTCCTCTGCGCCGCTCAGCAGCAATTCGCGGATGATTTCCGCGCCGGGCGTACCACCCGGCTCCCGCGTCAGGGTTATTTTGAGGCCTCCCCCCCCCAAAGCGTCTGCGAGCGCTCTGGCCTGAGTGGACTTTCCCGTTCCTTCCCCGCCTTCCAGGGTTATGAAACGGCCCTCGGTCACGCCAATCCGAGCAAAGATTTCAATCCGGCCCAGACACGATCAAAAAAGCCGGCTTCACCAATATCTTCGCCTGCGACCAGGGAAACTGACTGTTGCCCCGCATCTGCAGTGTTGACGATCAATGTTGCAATCGGCTGACCCTTGACAATCGGAGCCTTGATCGGCCCGTTATAGGTCACCTTCATCGATATTTGGCCGTCTGAAGCTTTCGGGATGGTGGCAAAGAGATCCTTAGCCGCGACCAGAGATACGGTAGAGCTGTCTCCCAATTGCACTTCGGCATTCTGTATTTTAGTGCCTTTGTCGAAAAGCTTCTTCGGCTCCCAGGCATTGAATCCCCAGTTCATGAATTTGACCGACTCCTCGATCCGGCCACCATAGCTATCAAGCCCGGCCAGAACGGACACGAGTCGCCGCCCCTTTTGTTCTGCCGAACCGGTAAAACCATAACCCGCTTCTTCGGTATGCCCGGTCTTCAGCCCGTCAGAACCAGCTACTTTGCCCATCAGCGGATTGCGGTTCGATTGCTTGATGCCATTCCATTCAAATTCATCCTGACCATAGAAAGTATTATATAATTTTGGGAAATTATTTACTGTTGACGATCCCAAATTAGCCAAGTCTCTGGCTGTTACCATGGTTCGGCCTTCATCCGGCCAGCCGTTGCTATTGCCAAAACGGCTTTTCGACATGCCCAGTTCTTTGGCGCGTTTGTTCATCAGCTCGACAAAGGCTTCTTCGGTGCCGGCGATGCCTTCTGCCAGCACGACGCAGGCGTCATTGCCAGATAGGGTTACGATACCATGCAGCAAATCGCTTACACTGACCTGATCACCCACTCCAAGGAACATCGCCGAACCCTGATTATTCCACTTTATCCAGGTTGCCTCATTGACGCGAAACTTGTCATCCAGCTTGAGTTTGCCTTTTTTTATCAGGTCAAAAGCGACATAGACGGTCATCATTTTCGCCATCGAAGCCGGCGGAATTTGCTTGTCGGCATTTTTCTCGAACAACACCGCGCCTGAAGACAAGTCCGTCATATAGGCGATTGGGGCATCGGTATCAAAGCTGGGTGCAGCGACAACGATGGATGAGAAAGCGATGAAAGGCAGTGAAGCCAGGAGATATTTTTTCATTTAGACCACTATTCCCGATCAATATTTAACGACAAAAAAGCTATTTGTCCGCGCGCAAGATTCGGGCTCCACTATAGCCGCGCTGCTCCGCCTGTGCCAGCCCTGCTTGCGCATCCTGTTCGTTGGAATAAGGCCCGTAGCGCACACGCCAAATCGATTGCGTGCTGTCCGGCATCACTTTAGCTCCGATTTTTCTAGCCAGCGTATCCGCCCGCGTTTTATCGCTAAACGCTGCAACCTGCACTACATAGGATCCCGCCAAACCGCCAACATAATTGTCTCCGACACTGTTTTCAGCGGCAACCGGACGTCCAGCTCCTTCCACAATGAAGCGGCCATCGCGTGTTCCTGCGCCTTGCGGAGGCACAGAAGCGGTGCGATTGGATGAGCCGGATGTCGGAGGCAAATAGGCTATCGCTTTAGCCTGCCTGATTGGCGCAGCTGGCCTGGGAAGCTGGGCCAGATTTTTTCGTAATATCGAAAGCAACGAATCCGGGGTCGCAATGCGTTCAGTGGCAGGTGCGCCCATGCGGAGCACCGCACGCTCTTGTTCATTCGGATTGACTTTGCGGACGCGCACGCCGGAAACGCCATCTTGATCAATACCCAGCTGCTTTGCAGCTCCATGGGACAGGTCGATGAGCCGATCGTTGGCAAAAGGTCCACGATCATTGACCCGAACCAAAATCGTGCGCCCGGTATCCAGAGCGGTAACCTCGATATAGGAAGGGAGTGGCAGCGTCTTATGCGCGGCCGAGATGCCCTGTGGATCGAACGCTTCACCATTGGCAGTCTTATTGCCAGACAACTCTTCCCCATACCAGCTTGCATAGCCAACTTCGTCGTAGCTTTGCACATCCTCGGGCGTATAGGTGTTGCCACCCACCTTGTATGGCTCGCCAATTTTTCGAGGATAGTCGAAAACCGCCGCGGACGCTCCTGACTGGCCCGAACGGCTAGGAGCGGGCGATCCGCCCTGAAACTGACCAAAATCGCGCGCTCCGCTGCACCCCGACAATGCCAGAGTTGCGGCCGACAATATTCCAAGTTTAGCTGCGTATTTCATCCGCTAATAACCCCACCGCTAGCCCGTAAAAATTTGAACAATTATAATCCAGAATGACGCGATAATTGCCCGTCAACAAATAGGCCCTGCTGCCAGCTCCATCGGGCTCGAGCAAGGTTGCCATTGTACCCTCATCAAGGCTCTTTCCGGTAGCCGGTACAACGCCAAGCGCCCGCCATTCCGCCATGCTTTTCCAATGGCTATGCCGGCCAAATACGCGCGGACAGCGGGTCGGAACAATCTTGCTTTCTATCGCCAAACGATCAATCGACGAAGGGACATTGACGGCGATGCCCCAAGGCTCCCCCCGGCGCCATCCCGAATTGACAAAATAATTGGCGATCGAGGCGACAGCGTCATATTCGCTATTCCAGATATCTGCATATCCGTCACCGCTGCCATCTTTTGCCAGTCGCAAATAAACCGAGGGCAGAAATTGTGGCATACCCATGGCCCCTGCCCAGCTTCCCTTCAGCGCCGATTGAGGAACGCCCTTGTCGATTAGCTTCAGCACGGCGAGTAATTCAGGTTCAAAAAGAGCGCGCCGCCTGCCTTCATACGCCAAAGTCGCCAGTGACCTGGGAATATTGAAGTCGCCCATGTAGGAACCATAGTTTGTTTCTTTGCCATAGATGGCCATGATGATCGGGCCGGGCACGCCGGTTTCGCGTTCAACATCGATCAACTTGGCTATCAGGCGGCGATAAGCTGCCTTACCGTTTTCAATCCTCTCCGTGGTGATATGCCGCCGCTGATAGGGAGCAAAGGGCGGGATCGCGCTGTTGGTGCTCCCACCCGGCTGAGACTGATCCAGTTCGATAACCCTCGGGTTATAGGTCAGGCCGGGCAGTACCTGGTCCAAGGTCTGCGCATGCACACCCTCCTGCAAGGCTTTCTGGCGGACTTGCTGGAGATAGGTTTCAAAGCTGGAACTGTCTTGTGCCTTGGCATCTTGTATCGGCGTTGCGGCGCTAATGCTGACAATAGCAAGAGCAGTGCAGGCGAATGCGGTCATGATACGCATGAATACTTCCCTTTCGTCGTTCCGTTGTCGCACAAAGCGAGTGGGAGGGGAATCCCTAAATAGCTCACAGAAACAACCGCTCGGCCCAAAAGCCGCAATCGACCTTAAACTTGCGTACATATTTGAACCGTTTACAAAATGTTTTGCGCTTTCAAATCGGGAACGCTAGGACGCGTTTGACCCAGCCCTATGT
>JABMNS010000088.1 GCA_013204445.1 Sphingomonadales bacterium | reverse complement strand
TCAGCGTCGGCGCCTTCACCTGATCGAGATGGTCATTCAGAGGCTTGCCCGTGCCATCTTCCACCAGGTTCCAAAAAATCTTGTCAAGCAACTCGCGATGCACGGCGAAATCTTCGTAGAAAATCTTCCGGAATTGCCCGGGGATCTTCATCGGCTTGTGCGCAACGAACGCCAGCATCCGCTTCACGTCATCGGGACTGTGGATTTCCAGCGGGTTTTTTCCCGCCTGGGCCTCTATCTGAAGCTTACTTTCATTGGCTCCAACAACGCCGGCATTGTTGAACAATGTCATCGAGATGAGGCGTTCAGGATAATCCAGAGCGAAGCGAAGCGAGACGAAACCGCCCATGCTGTTGCCGCCGATATGGCATTTTTCTATCCCCATCGCGTCGAGAAAATCGCGAACCCGCGCAGCCTGCGTGGCCATGTCATAATCACGATCTAGATCCCGGACATTCTCCCCGAATCCAGGCAAGTCCGGAGCAATCAGGCGATATTTGCCGACGATTTCTGGCGCGTACATCGCCCAATTATCCTTGTCACCGCCAAATCCATGAAGCAGCACCAAAGACTCGCCAGCCGATGGGCCACCTTCGAGATACGGCCAGATCATATCATCCACTTTAATCGACTTTGCCGTCAGCTTGCCTTTTCGCCGCAAACTGTTGCGCAAAAAACCGTATAAGGTACGAGGAAACAGCACATAGACCGCAATCAGTGACACCATCAAGATACCCAAAAGGGTAAGGAAAACTTCGATTGCGTCCAACTTACACTCCTCTCGCCGCTAGTTGTTTGTCTAACCAGTCGGTCATATCGTTCAAAACTTTGTCTTTTTCCGGTTCATTGAAAATTTCGTGAAACAATTCTGGATAGATTGTGAGCGTCTTGACGCTTGAGGATATATGGCTTTCCAGAAACATCGACCCTTCGGCGGCGGCCAGACTGTCCTTTCCACCATGAAGCAGCAGCAACGGTAGCGAAATCTGCTCGGAATTTTCCTGAATTTTGGTCATATTATTCAGCATTTCTGCCGCCAACCTAGCACTCATTTTGCCGTTGTAAACCAGAGGGTCGGCAAGATAATCAGCGACGGCCTGTGGGTCACGACTAACGCCGTTGGGATCAAGTTCGAGGACACCAATTTTCGGGAAAAAGCGGGACAAAAAGCCGCTTATGGCCTTCAAAAACTTAGAAGGCTCCTCCGCTGCTTTTATCGCCGGACCGGACAGGACACAGGCGGCAAATTTGGACTGCTCAGACAGCAGGTAGGTAGCGCTGATCAATCCCCCCATACTATGGCCAACGAGCATGACCGGTAGCTCCGGAAAATCCTGCTTGGCACAAGCGAGCAACTCGTCGACGCCATCGTGGAATACAGAGAAATCCGGCACATATCCGGGAGTGCCATCTGATTGGCCATGACCCCAATGGTCGATGGCAAAAACGGCATAGTCTTTGCCCACACAATGTTCGGCAAAATACTGATAGCGCCCAGCATGCTCGGCATAGCCGTGCACGAGCAAAATTATCGCTTTGGGATCATCGTCAGGAAGCCATTTTTGCAGATGCAATTTCGCTCCAGCTGCGTCGGACCCAGTCGGAAGCGTTAGCGTCCCGTCTTTGTGTTTCAAGCGATCTTCCTTTTCATCACCAATTCGTGATCATGCGCCAACTCATTTTCATATTCGAACAAAATGCGATCCAGAGTCTGGCTGATCTTGGTCTGAGTGCGAACCATCTCAATTTTCGGCCAAGTCGTACGCTCACCCAGCTGGATCAATTCGGCAATATCCTCGATCGGCAAGTTGCTCAAAATCTTGGAAGGTCCCCAGAACATCGTCGGACGGATGATATTAATATCACCCGTATAGTCCTGATTGATCACCGAGAGCGCCATATTGGCCATGCTGTTCAAACGCGGAAAATAGGATAATGGCTTCTGCATGATTTCCACATTGGCGTTGAGCCATGCTTTCATAGTTGCCGTCGTGGCATTGCGGATCGAAGAAAGCGGATTGCGTTTGTGACTGACATCGGTGGCAAATGGCGTGACCAATGGATTGGCCTGGCTCACAATATGGTGATTGACGCCGTAGAGCCGAGCAAGCCGCTTGACCGGCAGGTCATGCGTCACAGAACCATCGACCCATTTGCGATTTGGCAGATAGGGCACGCGTTCACCGCGATGATTTTTTGCCGCCAATGTGACCGGCGGGTAAATACCCGGAACTGCGCAGGAGGCCAGAACCGCTTCGCGAATATAGACATTGGGAGAAGCAATTGCATTCAACAGACGGGACGTTTGGTGTTTTTCCAACGGTGCAATGGAAACATTGAGATGGCGACCGGTGAGCTCATATGCCTCTTGAAACGTGAGATCGGGGAGCAAGTCGGTCAGGCGCTGGCGTATTTCATCCGCTCGCATTCGGCTGGGTCCGCCGAGAAACCCGCCCCGCCCGTCATCTTCATGTTCCGTACCGATGATCAGATTTTCCGGCTTGAAAAATGGCGGTATTTCGTTTTCTGTATGCGTGCTTATCAGAGCGCCGACGACCGAGCCTCCGCTGGAACCAGACATGATATGAGGCAGCAACCCTTCCTGCCAAAGCGCCTTTGCCACCCCGACATGAAAATAGAGATAGGCGCCGGAACCGCTCATCAGAAATGCCGAACGGCCATAGCAATGCTGCGCCCGGCGAAAGAAATCGAGCTTTTCCTCAAACGGAATGTCAGACACCTTCTCGCTCGCCAGATATTCCAGCGAATTCACAATCGCGTCGACATAATCCTGAATCAGCTGCTTGGTGCCGAATCGCGCCTTTTGATAGAGCCGCGCATGGCCCATACCATCCATATTTCCGTGAATGCCTTCGTTCAGAGCATAAAGAAGTCCCGCATTGTCCTGAGACTTCCATAGCTTGGAGAGCCGTTTCAGGCGGCGGCGGATGGAAGTATGGTCAAAATGCTTACTCTCGTCAGAAGCCTTCCATATGTCGACTCCAGTAGATTTGTCGTGCGCTTTCGCGGCTTTCGACCATTCGGAATAGCTCTTGGCCTGCGCCATGGCTTTTTCCATCTTCAAAGTCGTGTTCAGGATCATCTTCGGTTCACTCTTTCACCAAAATTACACATGGTAGCATTCGTCGTCCGGGAATAGGACGGCGTGTAATCTATCCGCTCCTTATTTCACTTTCGGCTTGCTCCCGCCGATTGCTTTCGATGCAATCGCCCTAGGTTTTGTGGCAACCCGTCGATACATCACCGAACCATCTTTGGGCTTTGCCGGCTGTTTTGATGACGCCGCCGGTTTTTTAGTCCGGCGTGCGACAGCACTTGGTTTCGCGTCCTTCAGTTCGTTAAACGCTCTTTGCAGGCATTCCCGGAAAAACTCAACATCGGGCATCATTTTGCGGTCAGAAATGATGCTGAAGGAAATTGTTCCGTTATAGCTTGGCGTAGCAATAAACAGGCCCATCCCATGCGCCAGAGGTGCCAGACCATATTGATGCGTAAGCTTTGCACCGTTCATATAGAGCTGAATCTGGGGTCCGGGAACGTTGGAAACCATTAAATTGCTCATTTTCGGAGCAAAACGTTCGTCGGTCAGAATCCGCGCCACACCGGCCATGGTCACACCAGGAATATGCTTGGTTAAATCGGTCATGATCCTCGCACTGAGCCCGGACTTTGCTGCCTTAGTTTCGCGCGTCGTATCCTTGATGGCTTCGAGGCGCTCAATCGGATCGGCAATATTCGACCAGATTTTTATCGTCATCGCAGATATATTATTGCCGGGGTTGGATTCATCGCCCGAGCGATTGCGCGCGTTGACGGGAGCCACTGCCACAAGCGACTCTTTGGGAAGTTCCTTATGTTTTGTCAGATAGTGGCGCAACGCGCCGCTGCAGATCGCCAGCACAACATCATTTATGGTCGCATCACTCACTTTGAGACGCATTTTCTTCAGCTCGTCCAGATCGAATGTAACCGCATCGAACATTTTATTGGGTGTGACCGGACCATTGAAACGCGTTTCAGGAACACCGGTATTCGTGTTCTCGTCTCCGCCTTTTAGGCTTTTTTGCGCCGTCGACAGCAGGGCTGGCGTAAATTTCAACAGCGCCTGGGCCAATTTTACCGGTGAAGTCACCGTACTGTTGACCGCCCGGCTCAAAATCTCGGCGATTGTTGGCAGATTATTTGCCGCCGGCTTGCCTTCCGGCAGCGGGATCGCAGGCGTACCTTTGGTGTCATTGTCCGAGATGGCGGCAAAAAAATGAGCGCCAGACACGCCATCGATGGTGCTGTGATGAATCCGCGTCAAAATGGCATAGCTGCCTTTGGCATAGCCGGGGATATTGTCGAACCCCTCCAGCACATACATGTCCCAGAGTGGCCGGGTCATATCAAGCGGCTTGCTGTGATGGCGCGCCACGTGAATGCAAAATTGCCGCCAGTCACCGGGCTCGGGCAGCCGGCTGTGCGAAATATGCGCTTCGAGGTCGAAATGCTCGTCTTCAACCCAATAGGGATGGTCGATATCCAGAGGCAAACGGTATAATTTCCGCTTGAACATCGGCGACACGTCCAGCCGCTTGCGCATATGTTCAATAATGTCCTTGAATCTTACCTTCCCGCCGGGAGCGGTCGATGGATCATAGATATAGACAGCCATCACATGTGTGAGATTGGTGGCGGACTGAATATAGAGAAACTGGGCGTCCTGTGCACTTAACTGGCTTATATTGCTCTGCTCGGTCATCAATCATGTCCTTTCGACAGCGCGATCATTCAAATATCTTGTCGGCTAGCACGAGCAGTTCGAGCCGGGATTTTTCCATGCGTCGGGACAGAGCTCTGAATTTTCGTAACAATGCTTTGCGGTCGGCAATCGTTTCCGGGATGGTTTCACCAGTCAAACCGAGACCCGCTGCCATTTTAAAGCCATTTTCAAACAGGATTTTTCCGATCGAGGCCTCGCTGGTGATCCGACGAAGCAGATAAGCCTGCCGCCCCTCTTTCAACGCCGTTTCCACACAGCTCTTCTTATCGATCGCATCGCCAGGCTCCAGCCGCGACAAGATATCCAGGACGATGGTATAGGCTTCTACGAAAGGCAAGAACACGGCATGGCCGATAAGCGGCTGAAAGCGGTTGGTGAGACTGGCCAGCTTGACACCTCCCTCGTCCAGCTTCGCCTTCCATTGTGGATCTGCCCGCTGCAATTCTGCTTTCAAATTCTCGCGATATTGCTGTTTCTCGGCGTAGAAAAACTCGAACTTAAACAGATCCCGAAGACGGTCTGTCTCTTCCCAGAACACTTCAGCCGCGTTTCGGTCACTGACCTCCCGCGTCTTCAAGATCGACAATTCTATAATCGCCTTGTCGAGAAAATGATGGATGATGGAGTTGCGATAATAGCTCGCAATCGGATGCTGATCCGGCTCAATCGCGTAAACCAGCGTCGACCCTTTGTCATAGCGAACGAGCAGTCCGTTATTGACCAGAGTGTCTATAACACGCTGAAAACCTTCAAGATTCTGGTCGGTTAGATCTTCGCTCAATCGGATGTCACGTTCCCGGGCCCAGCCAACCAGAAAGTTTATCACCGCCCGCAGTTCATCTTCTGTCATCGCCCGCGGGGCCGTGCCGAGCAGGCAAAGGCACATCAGCGAGGTCAGGGTCAGCGGCGTCGCCCGATTGGCCTGCACCGCGACTTCAAAGGCCATTTTGGACAAGGCAAGCCGATCATTTGGATTGGGCGCCTTTTTGACAATCACCGGTTCGCCGAAATCCACATAGACCTTTCCCATCGGTTCGCGCAGGCTGCGCAGATAGCCGATGAACCAGCTCAGGGACTCCGGTTTCTTGATCCGACCCGTCTGCTCGCTGGCATATTCCTCAACATCCCGGATCAGGTCGAAACTGGTCACCACGGGAATGATATGCACATTTTCGATATCGTTGCTGTGTGCGCTATCCATTACATATTTGAGTAGACCATAGCGTGGCGGCATCAGCTTGCCGAGCCGCGACCGCGTGCCTTCGAATGCCCAGGTCATCGGGAAGCGTTTCTCGAGCAGATAGCTTACATAATAGCGCAAAACGAGCTTGTAGACGGGATTATTCTCAAAACTGCGGCGGATAAAAATGGTGCCCGCACGGCGCAACATGAAACCCAGGCCGAAAAAGTCGAGATTGATTCCGCCAAATAGATGAATGAGAGGCAAATCATTTTGATAGGCCAGATCAGTGGCAGTCACCCCATCAATATAGGTTTTGTGGGTAAACAGCAGCAGCGTCGGATGTTCCCGCATGGTCTGACGCAACCGGGAGAGTTCCTTGCGATCAAAAACCACTTCGTCTTCATAGCCCTGCGACAGCATGAACCGGTCGAGCTTTGCCTTCATGTCGATGAACAAGGGACTGGGCCGAGCGATCAGTTCTTTCATATATTTTGCAGCCTGCTCATAGAGCGCAACTTCGCTTTGGCCCATGTCGACGGACAGCTGGGTCATTGCGGCACGGAATCGCGCATCGCTGCGCAGGCCGTCGGCTACATGCCGGGGCACCTTGTATCGACGCCCCCGCAATCCGCGCTCGGCAATGTCCAGCACCAGTCCGGCCTGTCGAACCACGAAGGCGGCAAATTCCGTATTGTCGGTCTGGTCGTAATCCTTACTAAGTTCGGCAAAGCGTTGCTCGAGTTCGCCAATCGTCGCAGGTTGACCGGTCAGGCAATGCGCACGGCGCTTGTCGCGCAAGAGAATAGACCAGGCGCGAAAGCTACCTGGATTTCGCGGGTCGCCGAAAATCACATGACGCATTTTGACCGCACGGCTTTTTTCGAAATTGGGAATACGCCAGGCAATGCGAACCGGCACGACCAGGGTGTCAGAATTTTCTTTCAGTTTTTCTGCCAGACGACCAAGACGCAATTTGGCCCGTTCGTCGGATATGGGTAAAGAAACCCAGTTCAGTTTTCCGCCGGGCCCTCCCTCGGCCATTGATGTGTGAAGCCAATCGAGCAGATAGCGGCGCTCAACACCATTGCGCGCGTCAATCACAAATAGCTTCGGGCCTTGCGCCAGCAGCGCTCCGGAATTTGCTATCTGCGTTGCTTCGTCCATCCCTGCTCCTTGATTTCAGACTATTCAGCCGCTTCTATCTATGTCGACTTTGCGGCTGCGGCTTTCGTTGTCGGCGTAGATCGCTTTGCAGGCTGCTTTGCAACGGATTTTTTTGATACCATTTTTTTGGCAGCCGCTTTGCGAATGACGGGCTTCTTCCGCGCCACCGTCTTTTCCGCTGCCGGTTTTTTCGCAACAGCGGCTGGCTTGCTGGTTCGCTTTGCACCGGTTGTCTTTTTCGTCGTTGCCCGCTCCTCGTTAACCAGCGCTTCGAGCGCACCTTCTTCTTCCACCTGCCCCAGAGCCTCTAGGAACATGCCGCGCACCTCGGCAACATGTTCGTTCATCGTCCGGACCGACCATTTACTGGTATCCACAGCGGGCAGAACATCAACTCTGACCTTGGCAGGGCGCATCAGAAATTCGTTTTTCGGAGCAACATCTCCGGCATTGTGAATGACGATTGGTACCATCGGGACACCCGCCTGGATCGCCATATGGAAGGCACCTTTTTTGAACGGGCCCAGTTTCGGCGAAAGAGTGCGTGTCCCTTCCGGCGCGATAACGATGGATTTCCCGTCAATTTTAACCGCGTCGATCAGCGGCGCCATCGCCTTGATCGCGCTACCGGCATTGGCCCGGTCAATGAAAACGGTCCCGGCTAATTCCATCAGCTTGCCGATCACCGGCGTATCGCGGACCTCCTTCTTGGCGACCCCGCCCATGTCCCGGCGGATCAGTTTGGCAAGGATCATCACATCAGCCTTGCTCTGATGGTTGAAGACAAAAATACAGGGCCGCGACGTCCACAGATTTTCTTCGCCGGTCACTTCCAGTTCGCAGCCGGTTAGCGCAGTCGCAATATCACCGAACAGGCCGGTTGAAAAATTCATCGCCTCGCGCTGCGATCCCGTCAGCGCCCAGATCGGCAGCGACGCGATCGCCGAGCCAATCAGTGACCCGGTGGCGTAAATCGTCCGGATATAGTCCACCGGCTTACCCTGCCCGCGGCTTTCATATTTTTCCAGCGGCCAATCATTTTTACGCGCCACTTCGCGCAATTTACTATTGGGGTTCAGCGGTCTCGGCTTGCCGACCCGTTCCAGCAATTCGATATCGTCATAGCTGTCTGAATAGAAATAGCTTTGGTCGAGATCCAGATCATAATCCGCAGAGAGATTTTCCGCGGCGATCACCTTGCCTTCGCCAAAGCATAAGGGCCTGATGATATTGCCGGTAAACTCGCCATTCTCGACTTCATATTGCGAACAAAGGACATGCTCGATATCGAGATCGCGGGCGGTCGGTTCGATCTGGTAGATCGTGGCGGATGACACAATCGCAATCGTATGGCCCTTGCTGCGATGGGCTTCGATTAGCGCCCGCGCCTCGGGATAGACTTTGCGCGCAATATGTTTTTCGTAAAGCTCTTCGCCAAATTCGAAATAGCTCTCTTCGGTGACGCCTTTCATAAACTTCGCCGCGCCCGTCATCAGCCCCGAAAAACCCATATTGCCGGTACTATATTGCGCGATCACATTGATCGTTTCGACAACTTCTTCGGCGGTCATCTCCCGCCGTTTGATTTTCTCCCACAACATCGCGGTGGCCGAATAGCCCGCGATGATGGTGCCATCGAAATCGAACAAGGCTGCGATATGCGGGCCTTCCGGAGCGTCGAGAACGTCTTGCAAGTGGGATTGATATTCAGCGATTTTTTTCTTGGTCATCCAGATGTCCTTTGCCCGTCGCCTATCGTGCCAAAAAACAGCGGCGTTTCCCAGCTATTATTGGCGAAAGGGTCGATTCACAACCCGATTGGTAGAGAAAGTCCTTTTATGGTTCTAATTTCACCGAAGGATGATAGTTTTTCGGTCAACGCTGGCGGAGAGAAACCCTTCGACAGTCCTTCTCAGATTATCGCCGCCATGGATCGAAATCCGGCCCAAAAAAAGTGCTATGAGAAGGCTCTTTCCATATCGAATTGCATCCCATCTGCGCCAAAAGAACTGGGCATTGAAGCTATATCCCAGGTTCAATTTTCGGCTAGGCTATCAAGGAAGGATTGGATGCGCTTTGCATTCACTCCGAGATCGCTCACGCCAACCCGGCTAACAGAACGCATGTCGATAATACTGGACCTGCCATCGTCGGTTGGAACAGCGCGTAAAATGACATCGTCTTTGAAGCGAATATAGGAGACACTGGCGGTGGCTTCAAAATGGCCCGCGGCGGCATCAGCGACTGCGATGTCCCAACCCAGTTGGCCAGCGATTTCTTCTGCGTCGGCAATGATTTTGGCCACCGGCCTGGCAATTGTGACCGATTTCAGATCGGGATAGCCCTTGGCGTGGATCATGCGCCAGTTTTCCAACGTATCAACTCCGGCAAGATTATCGGGTCGCAGCGAGAGTGATGAAAATTGCGGCGGGTATGCGAGATCGGTTGTTATATCGTGAATAGCAGGAACACCTCCACCGGCCGCTGCGCGGGAACCGAGGAAGCTGATATAGATCAGCGCGACCAGCAATCCGACAAGCGCGGCTTTCTTGCTACCGCCATTTTTGACGCTCAAGACAAGCGCAATCGCTCCGGTCAAAATGGCTGCAATCGCAATAAGCGCTCCGGCCAATATGCCGGAAAATCCGGCAAGTTTTCCGATAATATCATAGCGCGCGAGCGTTACGCCGACCATTGCGACAAGCGGTGCCGCGATTCCAAATATCAATGTCGCTTTGCTCAGCCGCCTTGCCCATTTACCCTCTGCCATCTCAACTCCTGCTATATTTGCGGCTCAATCTGGGCCCTCTGCCAAGCCAGATCGCCGTCTGGATGAATTGTTTCACAGGCCGTTCAAGGAAAGTCAACTTTCGCCGCAATGGTTCGCTGTATTACCGTGATCAGGCACATCCCCGAATAGATCACCGCAATGATGGCAAAATGATTCGGCAACACACACATCAGCACAAACGCGATAATCGTCTCCGAACCCTCCGCAAGCCCTGTATTGTAGAAGAAGCTCTTTTTTCCATGGGCCTCGGTTTCACGTCCCTGTTTGGCCGCCATCACCGCATAGGCGAGAAAACTGATGCCGGTCAGGGTGAAGCTGGCGATCAATATCATCGCAAAGGGAAGATTCGCGGAGGCGGCAAAGCCAAAGCCGGCCGGGACCGCAACGTAGAAGGCAAAATCGCTGATAATATCCAGATAACCGCCAAAATCCGATTGCTTGGTCGCGCGCGCGACGGCGCCGTCCAGCCCGTCGAGTACCCGGCTCAGCAGCGCGAGCGCCAGACCTAGCAGATAATAGCGGTAGCCGATGGCGAAGCCCGCAGCGATGCCGATAACTGCGCCAGCGATGGTGACTTGATTGGCGGCAACACCCGCCCGCACCAGCCCTTTGCCGATAGCATTGAGCGGCGGATCGATCAGCGGCCTTATCCAGGAATCAAGCATCTTAACGTCTCATCCGAAGGTCACCAGGCCGATGACTGCCCCGGTCATCGCGGTAGCGCAATTTCCGGCGATCCAGCTTTTCATGCCCAGCCCCGCCACTTCGACACGGCGCGATGGCGACAAGGTGCCGATGGTCGACACCAGCAATCCGACGCTCGCAAGATTGGCAAAACCGCAAAGCGCATAGACGACAATCAGCTGACTGCGCGGATCAAAGGTTCCGGCTGGCAAGGCTGACAGATCGAGAAAGGCGACATATTCATTGAGGATCGTCTTGGTCCCCATCAATGCCCCGGCCGCAGGCGCCTGATCCCATGGCACGCCCAATGTCCACATCACCGGCGCGAACAGCCAGCCGAACCCACGTTTGATCGTCACCGCCTGACCATCCACATAGGGCAATATCGTCAATATCTGGTCGACCAAAGCGACCAGCGCGAACACCACCAGGATGATCCCGATAACCGCCAGAAATACCTGCACGCCTTCCATCGTTCCACGCACGATAGCATCAATGCTGCCATCATATTTGAGCCCCGGCTGCTCGCCGCCGGTCTCCGTCTTGCCGCCCCCCGGCACCATAAGGCGGGCGATCAATATCGCGGCGGGCAATGAGATAATTGACGCGGAAATCATATGGCCCACCGCATTGGGCACGCTGTCGGACAGGGTCGTGGCATAGAGGATCAATATCGCGCCCGAAATGGTCGACATTGCCAGCACCATCACCATAAACAATTCTGCCCGGCTCATCTTGTCAAAATAGGCGCGTAATACCAGTGGTGATTCGACAACGCCGAGGAAGATGTTCGCGCCGCCGCTAAGGCCGACCACGCCGCTGACCCCCATGGTCTTGCGCAGCGCCCAGGACAGGCCGCGGACAATCCAAGCCAGCACTCCCCAATGCCACAGCAATGCGGACAGTGCCGAGAAGACAATGACCAGCGGCAATATCTGGAAAGCGATGATCAGCGGCGGCTGCGCGCCTTCTTTCAATACAAAGGGCAATTCCGCCCCGCCGGCATAGCCGAACATATAGGATGATCCGACCAGGGTCGCTTTTTCGATCGCTATCACGCCCTGATTGGCAAGGCCGATGAAATCCCAGAAAAAGGGCACCCGCACAATCACCAGCGCGATCGTGAATTGCAGTAATAGCGCGCCGCCGATCCATTTCCAGCTTGGCCGGGCTTGCCGGTTTTCGGACAGTAGCCAGACGAAAACGAGGATCAGCGACAGGCCGATCAGGCCCTGACCCTGCTGCAGAATATCGATCATCCGCGCATCCAGCTGTGGTAGCGCTCGACCCAGCGGAGCAGGCCATCGGGCGCATGGGCGCGTTTCCATTCGCCGGCGGCATATTTATTCGCCTCGGCCATGGTCGGATAGGTGTGGAT
>JABMNS010000087.1 GCA_013204445.1 Sphingomonadales bacterium | reverse complement strand
TCAAGACGCTCAATTTCGCGCTGGAAGAAATGGGCCGCCTGTGGTTGCCGGTGGAAAAAAACTATCGGCTCAACGAGCGCCATTATGGCGGGCTGACGGGGCTCAACAAGCAGGAAACCCGCGAAAAACATGGCGATGAGCAGGTTCATATCTGGCGGCGCAGCTTTGACACACCGCCGCCGCCAATGGCATCGGACAGCCCCTATCAAATGTCTAATGACCCGCGCTACAAAAGCATTGAAGTCCCGTCCACAGAAAGCCTGAAAGATACGAGCGCGCGGGTGCTGCCCTATTGGAAAAGCCGGATCGCACCCGAATTGCAGAATGGCAAAAAGGTTCTGATTTCAGCGCACGGCAATAGCCTGCGGGCGCTGGTCAAGCATCTTTCCAAGATTCCGGACGACGAGATTACCGGCCTAGAAATCCCTACCGGCCAGCCGATTATCTATGAACTGGACGACGATCTGAACGAGATCGAACGCTATTATCTTTCCGAGCGATAGTCAGCACGGCAAATAATCCGAGACCCTATTCGAACTTGTCTTTGGCGCGGTACATGGCGGCGTCGGCGCGGGACATTAGACCGTCAGTCGTATCCTGGGGTCCGACGAAACAATAGCCTATCGAAGCACCAAAAGGCAGTCGCTTGCCGGCATGGCCGAAATTTTCGGCGCCGAACTGTTCGATGAGAAAGTCGATTTTATCCGCCACCTGATCGTCATTCAAATTGTCAAGCAACAGGCCAAATTCATCGCCGCCAATCCGGGCAACCACGTCCGTCGTCCGGGTATGAGTTTTCAATATTTCAGCCAAACGCATTAGCAGAGCATCTCCGGCAGCATGGCCATGCTCATCATTGATCACTTTCAGTTTGTCAACGTCGAGCGATAGCACGGCACAATTGTCGCCATATCGACGACAACGCGCAACCCGATCATCAAGGCTTTCAAAAAAAAAGCGGCGGTTTGGAAGACCGGTCAGCACATCATGATAAGCGCGCAGCTTCATTTCAGCGAGATCCTCTTTCAGCGCAGCTATTTCCTGCTCTAATAAAAGGCAGTTGCCGCAATGTTGATGATTGCTTACGTGATGCTTTTTCATTTTATTTACGGTGCTAAATCCTAATAGGACTTATATTCTATCTATTTAAAAACACAACAGAATTATTCGGTCGGCGCGCACTAAAGCTATAATAGTCCCATCAAAATTCAGAGCAATCCGCTGCAGGTGAAATTGTCACCACGAAAATTCAAAAACCCCATATGTGTCATTGCGTCCGCACTAATTCCCGACTAAACCGCATTGCTTCCGTAGCATTTGTCAGGGGCAAAAATGGTTGAAGCACCTCCTCTCGTTGGAATAATCATGGGCAGCCAGTCCGACTGGGCAACAATGAAGCTCGCGAGCGGCATCCTGGATCAGTTAGAAATTTCCCATGAAGAGAAAATCGTGTCGGCACACCGCACGCCTGGACGCCTTTATGACTATGCGACAGCGGCGGTGGAACGCGGACTGAAAGTAATAATAGCGGGCGCCGGCGGGGCAGCCCATCTGCCCGGCATGGCGGCCTCGATGACCCGCATTCCGGTACTCGGCGTGCCGATCCAGTCAAAAGCATTGAGCGGCATCGACAGCCTGCTCTCAATCGCGCAAATGCCTGCGGGCATCCCGGTCGGAACATTGGCAATCGGAGAAGCAGGTGCCAAAAATGCGGCACTGCTGGCCGCGGCCATCCTCGCCAATTCGGATCCGGCATTGGCCGAGCGTCTGGACGCCTGGCGCGCGGCGCAAACCGCAGCCGTCGCGGACAAGCCCATATAACCGGCCATCATGAAAACACTCCCACCCGGATCAACCATTGGAATATTGGGCGGCGGTCAGCTTGGCCGGATGCTGAGCGTGGCGGCGGCGCAATTGGGGTATCGCTGTCATATCTATGCTCCCAATGCCAACAGCGTCGCGGCGGAAGTCTCGGCGCAATTTACCTGCGCGCAAGATGATGACATCGCTTCCCTGACCCGCTTCGCCAAGAGCTGCGACGTGATCACCTTTGAATTTGAAAATGTGCCGGTGGAACCGCTGCACCAGATTTCATCCTGCGCACCGCTTCATCCGCCGATAGCGGCGCTGGATATCGCGCAGAACCGGATCGCCGAGAAAGTTTTCGCCCGCGATCATGACGGGACCACAGCGCCTTTTGCCGAAGTCAGTGATCGACCCGCGCTCGACAGGGCTATTGCGGACATCGGTGCCCCGGCGATCCTCAAGACCATCCGCATGGGCTATGATGGCAAAGGCCAATCCCGGATTCAGCCAGGAGATGATCTCGACAGCCACTGGCAAGCCGTCGCGCAGCAACCCTGCATCGCCGAGGGCTTTGTGACCTTCAGCCATGAATTTTCGGTGATATTGGTGCGCGGCCAGGATGGCGAAATCCGTTTCTGGAACACGCCGCATAATGTGCACGAAGATGGCATATTGGCGGCCTCAACCGCACCCGCTCCCGTCGCGATCTTGGACCAGCAGGACACTGCCAGGGCGTTGGCCGCCCGGATGGCCGAAGCGATGAACTATGTTGGTGTACTCACCTGCGAATTTTTTGCCACCAAAGACGGTCCGATATTCAATGAGATGGCGCCGCGCGTGCACAATAGCGGCCACTGGACGATCGAGGGAGCCATCACCAGTCAGTTTGAAAATCATATCCGGGCGATATGCGGACTGCCGCTGGGCGACGCCGGACTCGCGGCGAAAAAAGTCGAGATGCACAATCTGATCGGGGCTCAGGCTGACAACTGGGAGACCCTGTTATCCGACGGCACCAACCACCTGCATCTCTATGGCAAGGGCATAAGCCGGCCGGGCCGTAAAATGGGCCATGTTACCAAATTACATTTCTAATTTGCAGTCTGTCAGAACTGCGCTAGGCGTCGCCTCATGAACCATCCTGAAATCATCTTCTTTCTTGCCCGCGCCGACAATGGCGTGATCGGTGACGGCGACAGCATACCGTGGCGCCTGCCCGAGGATCAGAGACGGTTCAAGCGTATGACCATGGGCAAGCCGATGATCATGGGCCGCAAGACATTTGACAGCCTGCCCGGCCTGTTGCCCGGACGGCGCCATATCGTGCTTAGCCGGGACAAAGCTTGGGAAGGCGACGGCGCAGATGTTGCGAGCAGCGTCGGAAAGGCCCTGAAAATGGCGAATGCGCCGCATATCGCGGTGATCGGCGGCGCAGAAATCTACAAGGCTTTTCTCGACAAGGCCGACCGGATCGAACTGACCGAAGTTCATAGCAAGCCGAAAGGTGATATCAAGATACCAGCCTTTGATGCCGCCATCTGGGAAGAGACGGCGCGAGAGGATCATGACGCGAAGAATGACCAACCAGCCTTCAGCTTTGTCACCTTGAAACGAAGATTGCCATGAAGAAAATCGCGCTGACACTTTTGGGTCTCATCGCGATTGCACTCGCCGCCTTTCTGATATTCGGACCGGCATGGTTCGAGAAGCAGACCAATATGGTCGACGGCAAGCCGCTACCGGCAATCACCACCGAGGCGCAGAGTTTGCATGACAGCCTGATGATCGTCGATCTGCACGGCGACACATTGCTGTGGAAGCGCAAGATTACCAACAGTTCGAACTATGGTCATATTGATCTCAAGCGGATGCAGGAAGGCAATGTCGGGCTGCAGATTTTTTCTAGCGTGACCAAGACGCCTAGGGGCCAGAATTACGATAGCAACAGCGCCGACACCGATAATATCACTTTGCTCGCGATCACCCAGTTGCAGCCGATGCGGACCTGGCTTTCTCTGCTCGAGCGGCAGCTTTATCACGCGCAAAAACTGGACCGGGCGGTGACGGATAGCGCTGGCGCTCTGGCAACGATAAGCCATGCAGCAGATGTCGGTGGCCTGATTGATTTCCGCGCTCGCCACCATCGACCGATTGGCGTCCTATTCTCGGCTGAAGGCCTGCAAACATTGGAAGGCAAAAGAGAGAATCTGCCAAAACTCTACAGCGCCGGCATGCGCATGGCGGGGCTAGTGCATTTTTTCGACAATGAACTGGCCGGGTCGATGCATGGCGAGAAAAAAGGCGGGCTTACCAAATTTGGCCGGGCCATCGTCCGCGATATGGAAGCGATGGGCATGATCGTCGATATCGCCCATTCGAGCCACGCGACCGTTGCCGACGTATTGAAAATGGCGAAGCGCCCTGTCGTTTCCAGCCATGGCGGTGTGCAGGCAGTGTGCGGGGTCAATCGCAATCTGACCGATGAAGAGATCAAGGGCGTAGCTGCGACCGGCGGTGTCATCGGCCTCGGCTATTGGGACGGCGCGATGTGCGATACCGATCCCAAAACCGTCGCCAAGGCGGTCAAACATGTGCGCGATCTGGTCGGAATCGAGCATGTCGCGCTCGGCAGCGATTTTGACGGGGCGGTGACCACGCGTTTTGATACCAGCGGAATCGTCCAGATTACCCAGGCGCTGATAAAGGCCGGCTTCACCGAAGCGGAAATCCGTGCGGTGATGGGGTTGAACGCCTTGCGGGTTATTAAAGCGGGGATAGAGCCGCATAGAGAGCTGCCCACCGAACCACTTGTGCGCGCGACTCCCCCTGCAC
>JABMNS010000086.1 GCA_013204445.1 Sphingomonadales bacterium | reverse complement strand
GCTACGAAAGGAATGGTCCAGCCATTTTTCGCACGCTTGTAGACGATGCGCGCATAGAATAGGTTAAGGATATCTTCTTCCGAATAGCCCTGCTTGACGATCTTGACGATTTCGGCGCTCTTGGTGCGGCCTTCGTCTTCGATTTTGCCGCCATTAAACTCAATCGCGCCCATAGGTTCGCGGATTGTAATCAAACTACCTTCGACTTCGAGGATTTCGGCAGGCTGTTTCATGCCGCCGACACGGACCATCTCGCCGACTTTGAAATCAGGCTTCTTTTCTTTAACTTCGAGAATCGCATCGCCCAGCGAACGCAGTAATGCGGTCACTGGAAGCTTGCGCTTGCGATCGATACGGACGTTTACGATGTCTTTGGCATCAAATTCAAAATCGAGCCATGAACCGCGATATGGAATGACGCGCGCGGCGAACAGGAACTTGCCGGACGAATGGGTTTTGCCGCGGTCATGGTCAAACAAGACACCGGGCGAACGGTGCATCTGGCTAACAATAACGCGCTCTGTGCCGTTGATGACGAACGTGCCGTTCTTGGTCATCAAAGGCATGTCGCCCATATAAACGTCTTGTTCTTTAATATCGAGAACCGAGCGGGCTTCCGTTTCGGGATCAACCTCGAACACGATCAGACGAAGGGTGACCTTCATCGGCGCGGCATAGGTAATGCCCCGCTGACGGCATTCCTCGACATTATATTTGGGATCTTCGAGCTGATAGTTGACGAAGTCCATTTCGGCAGTACCGGCAAAATCGCGGATCGGGAAAACGCTGCGCAGCGTCTTTTCGAGGCCAGAGACATATCCGATCGAGTGATCCGAGCGCAAAAACTGTTCGTATGATTCGCGCTGCACTTCGATGAGATTCGGCATCTCGATAACTTCGTGAATGTCACCGAAGATTTTGCGAATGCGTTTCTTGCGGGTCGGTGTCGGAGCCGTCGTTTTGACCGAATCTGCTTGGGTAGCCATATAGTTTTGCCTTCTCGCCATCGCCGGAAAACCGGCGGAAAATCAAAATGTGGAGGCGCTTCAAGACAACAAAAGCCGCATGTCTCCCAAAGTGGGAAACTGCAGCTTTTTAGCGTCCTGAAAACCGTGCAAATTTCATTTCTTCTGGCGCGCCGCGCGACTGCACGCCCTGTCTCGAAATCTGTGGTGATCACGGGATATAGGCAGATGTTGGAATTGGGTCAAGAGGGCGCGTTGAACAATGCCTTGCCCGTGGTCAGTCACGCGCGGCGCGTTTGCCCGGTTTTGCCATCGTGCTGATCCCGATATGCTGGTCAAAGCTAGGTTAAGCACAATAGATTCAAGCGCGGCTGATAGCTAGAATAGGTCAGTTATCCTTGAAATCCATCATCATCACCACTTGTCTTACCATCGCCGGATCATAGCCCACCTGGCCATCCAGAATCAGCATCGCCAGCCCGTGGACCAGCGACCAGGCGTGCAGCGCGGCGGCGGCGCGCTGGTCCTTCGACAATTCGTCGGGCATCATCGCTGCAATTCCGGCGCGGAGCTGATAAAAGGCCTCGCCCATGGCAGAGGGATCATCTGCGGTCAGATCGACCCGACCAATGCGATTGTAGATCAGCCGCAGCAAGGCGGGGTTTTCGACCGCCCATATGACATAGGTAACTCCCACTTCGGCAAAACCGTCGTGGCCGCCGCCAGCCTGCTCCGCCGCTTCTGCCTGATGCTGGCCCAGTCGGTTGAGGCCTTCCAGCGCCAGTGCGTCCAGCAGGGCATCCTTGTTCGGGAAGTGTCGGTAAAGCGCGGTTGCCGAGACCCCGAGGTCGCGGGCCAGGGCGCGCAGGCCGAGATCGGGCTGTTCCTGACTCGCTAGCCGTTCCATTCCCATTTGCAGCGCCGCCGCGCGCAAGTCACCGTGATGATAGGGTGCGTTCACCGGAAGACATGGAAGCATGTTTGGTCACTTGGCAGTCTTATGTTGACACTGTTAGCATTGATTGGCATGTTAACAGCATAAACATAGCGAGTCGTTTCTGCAAAGGAAAAACCCATGGCCTCCATTATTGAAAAAACCATCCGCGCCGCCGTCACCCCGGTGATAACGGCAGTCGCGAATTATAACCGCAAGCGGCTCCCCGAACCCAATGGCGGGCATCCGTTTCTCGATGGACTGCATGCGCCGATGCAGAGCGAGGAAACCATCTCGGCGATGCAGGTAACCGGCAATATCCCTGAACAGCTCGACGGCCGATATCTAAGGATCGGACCTAATCCGTTAAAAAAAGCGCACAGCCCCAGTCATCACTGGTTTGTCGGCGACGGCATGGCGCATGGCATCCGCATCAAGGGCGGTGAAGCGGCCTGGTATCGCAACCGCTGGATCCGCAGCAATGCGGTGAGCGATGCGCTGGGCGAGCCGCGCAAGCCGGGCACGCGCAATCCGCGGTCCGATACCGCCAATACCAATATTGTCGGGATTGATGGCCGGACCTTTGCCATTGTCGAAGCAGGTGGTTTTCCGGTCGAGCTGAACGACGAGCTCGATACGATCAAGCATAATCCATTCGACGGCACCTTGACCCACGCCTTTTCCGCGCATCCGCACCTCGACCCCAAAACCGGCGAACGGCATGCGATCTGCTATGATGCGGCGACGCAGGATACGGTCTGGCATGTGGTGGTCAATGCGAAAGGCCGCGTTACCCGCGAGGAACCGATAGCGGTTCAAGATGGCCCGTCGATCCATGATTGCGCGATAACCGAAAATTACGTGCTGGTGCTCGACCTGCCCGCCACGTTTTCCATGAAGCGCCTGCTGAGAGGTTTCCAATTCCCCTATGACTGGAATCCCGACCATGGCGCACGGGTTGGCTTGTTGCCCAAGATGGGCAGCAATGACGATATCGTTTGGTGCGATGTCGATCCCTGCTATGTTTTTCACCCGGCTAATGCCTTTGAAACTTCTGACGGCAAGGTCATTGTCGATGTCGTCGTGCACGAAAGTATGTATGCGCAATCGCCTTATGGGCCGGGCGGCGAGTGGGCGCGGTTTGAACGCTGGACGATCGATCCGGAAACCAAATCGGTCGACCGCAAGATCATCCACGACAAGAATCAGGAATTTCCACGCTATGACGAACGGCAGACGGCGCAGCCCTATCGATATGTCTACAGCGTGGCGCTGGCGGAAAATGATAGCGGCGTGTTTGATCGCGGAGGATCGCAGCTGTTCAAGCATGATCTGGAAAGCGGAGAAACACTGACGCGCGAACTAGGCGAAGATTGTTACCCTGGCGAATTTGTGTTCGTGCCGCGGTCGGACGAGTCCGGGGGAGATGCCAAGGAAGACGATGGCTGGCTGATCGGACTGGTCATCGATTCCGCGAACGAGACGACCGAGTTGCAAATTCTCAACGCGGATGATTTTCTTGGTGAGCCTCAGGCTGTGATCCACGTGCCGCATCGGATTCCCCCGGGCTTTCACGGCAACTGGGTGGAAAGCTAAGCGTTCTGGCGGCTGGTGAATCGTCTGGAGATGTCCTTCGATAGGCTCAGGACGAACGGGCCCGGTTATAGCAATTCGATCAACCGCGCTGCCTCACTGGCGGCGCGGTTGGCAGCGCGTTCGAGATTGGCGTGAAAATCGCCCGAACTATTGCCGTCAGCGTTGTCGGTCACTGCCTTGATCCCGGCCCACGGGATATCGAGCAGCGCGGCAATCTGGGCGACCGCCGCGGTTTCCATATCGACCAGATCGGCTTTTAGAACATCACGCAAATAGCCCGAGCGGTCGGGGCATTTGACAAAACAGTCGGCCGTCGCAATCCGCGCCTGCGGCAGGGCCAGGGATTCGGGCATCGGATGCGCTTCATAGGGTTTCCAGTCTGACGGGCCGATCGGCCAGGCACCGGCATTATAATGGGTGAAGCCGTCATGTTCGCCGAACCTTTCCAGCGTGCCATAATCGGCCTGCAGGGACTCGCTCAGATAGAAACAGTCGCCGGCGCACGTGCTGACATGACCGGCTGTGCCGATCACCAGGAACAGATCTGGGCGAAAGTGGCTGTGCATATAGAGGGCGGCTGCTCCGGCGTGTACCTTGCCGATGCCGGAACACAAGACTGAGACCTTCTTTCCCGCATGGTACAGCTGGCGAATCTCGCCCAATGGGCTGTCTACTCGGGTCACTGGATGATCGTGCCGGAAAGCATCCGCCTCGTCCTGCACACCGGTGATGATTGCGATATGGTCAATCACCGGCAAAGGCCATCAGCGAGGTCGCCTCAACGCCGGCGGCGGCGAGTTTCTGCGCGCCACCCAGATCGGGCAAGTCGACGATGAACAGCGCCCGGTTCCCGACCGCGCCCTGACCGCGTAACAGCTTGACTGCTGCCATTGCCGTGCCGCCGGTGGCGATCAGATCATCGACCAGCAAAACCCGCTGTCCCGGCCGGATCGCATCGACATGCATTTCTATCCGGTCGGTGCCATATTCCAGCGCATAGTCTATATAGACCGACTTTCCGGGCAATTTTCCCGGCTTGCGCAACATGACCTTGCCCTTTTTAAGCGCGTAGGACATCGCCGCCGAAACGATGAAGCCGCGTGCCTCGATGCCGGCAATCAGGGCAAAACTTGCCGGATCAATCAGCGCAATCATCCGGTCGATGGCGTGGCGAAAGGCCGGTCCGTCGAGCAGCAGGGTCGATACATCGCGAAACTGGATGCCCGGCTTGGGATAGTCGGGAATCGTCCGCACGAGATCGATCAGGTTCTGGTTGTCGGTCATTGCGCCCCCTTTTGCTGTTCCAATGCCCTAGTTGCCGAGCGGTTAAACTGTGTCAATCACTCTGACCCAGAAAGAGACCGGCACAGGGGCCCGCTTCCCCGCTTGCCGGAAGCGCCCTATGTTCTGGATATGAAAAAGTTCTTACAATCTCTGACCGCCGTCCTAGCCGGATAGACCGTTGCGCAACGCGCCCATGCGGATGCGCTTTATGGCCGGCTTGCCGCGCATCAGGTGATGACCATCATAGCCGATGATTCAAACCAGAAGAGTGTTGATTTTCAGGCGGGCTATCGCGGCGACCGTATCGAAGCCCTGTCGGCCATTGGCAAACCTTCGCCCTATGTGCTGGCTTCGGCCAATCTCTCCGGCGACACCAGCTTTGCCGCAGTCGGTTTGAGCTGGAAGTTCGGACACAGGCTTTATGTGCGGTCCGGGATCAGGGTTGCGATCCACGACGGCCCCAAATTGTTATTCCTAACCGACGGCTCGCAAAGGCAATTGGGATAGCGGGTGCTGTTCGAACTGCCATAAACACAGGCATAAACCGGGACATAAAAAAGGGGCGGCTTCCGAACCGGAAGCCACCCCTGATTTTTCAAATAAACCGTGAGGCTTATTTGAGTTCGACGGTACCGCCAGCAGCTTCGATCTTCGCTTTGATTTCTTCTGCTTC
>JABMNS010000085.1 GCA_013204445.1 Sphingomonadales bacterium | reverse complement strand
GGCGTGGTCAGGCGGCCATTGGCGTGCAGGGTCAGGCCCATCACGTCATAGTGGAATATCTCATGGCCGCGTTTCTGCGCGGCGAGCATAAGCGCAAAGCTGCTGTCGCCCGCGATATTCACGCTTTCCATCGGGTCCATTTGTACGGCGATTTTCAGGGTCATGCATATTCCTCAGATATTTTCCAACCCACTTACCGTTCGTGTCGAGCGTAGTCGAGACACATTGAGTGTAGCAGCCCCTGTCTCTCGACTTCGCTCGAGACGAACGGGGGAGCAGATGCGTTTCTAACCGTTAGTCCCGATCCTGTCGAAGGACGTCTCTAATCCGAGAGGCGTGGTTCGACAGGCTCACCACGAACGGTTAGACCCCTGCCTTCGCAGGCACAGGCTGCTTCGGAACGCTTCGCATTCCGTGGCGCGTCAAAACCCGTGCCACACATTTGTGAGATGGACAGGCAGGCGTCTTGGCGCAACCAATATCACATCGATGCGGGCATCTTCGCCTTTGGTGCAATATTGCGGATAGAGGATTTCCACGGCATCGGCGACGCGCTGGAGACGTTTGAGATCGATCGACGTAGCAAGATCTTCCAGCCTGGTCCGCGCCTTGACCTCGACAAAGGCGACGAGTTTGCCACGCTTGGCGACCAGATCAACTTCGCCGCGCGGGGTGCGCACCCGTTCGCCCAGGATCCGCCAGCCTTTTAGGCGCAGGAAGCGGGCGGCGGTCTTTTCGGCCTGGCGGCCGCGCTTCTCTGCAGCCTCGCGCTTCATTTTGGGAATGCCGTTCGTGCTGAGCTTGTCGCAGTACGAACCCGCGCTCCAAAGCGTCCTTCGACAGGCTCAGGACGAACGGTGGGGCCCTGACCTGCCTTCATTTTTCTGCCTTCCAGCGATTGACCAGATCGTAGAGCGCCTTGCGATCGGTGTTATAGGCGCGC
Source organism: Sphingomonadales bacterium (assembly GCA_013204445.1). Taxonomy (GTDB): domain Bacteria; phylum Pseudomonadota; class Alphaproteobacteria; order Sphingomonadales; family Sphingomonadaceae; genus Parasphingorhabdus. The sequence continues at coordinate 1,995 of JABMNS010000085.1, read as the reverse complement.
GCCACCTCTCCTGCTGCCTTGGAGGCCGGAAGCCGGACCAGTGCTTCGCGCAGCGCCGCTTCAACCTCCTGCTCGCTGGCGGCTTCCGGTGCGCCGGGAGGGCCGATGATCACGACAATCTCGCCTTTCGGCTTTTCCGCGCCATAGCGGGTCGCCAGTTCGCTCAGCGAACCGGCGACGCATTCCTCGAATCTCTTGGTGATTTCGCGCACCACCGCCGCCTTGCGATCGCCGAGCACCACCAGCGCATCAGCCAGCATCGCGCCCAGCCGGGAGCCGTTTTCGTAGAAAATCAGGCTGGCGTTGAGCGTCTTCAGCGCAGCCAGCGATTCGCTGCGGGCCTTGGTCTTGCTCGGCAGAAAGCCTTCAAAGAGAAAGCGATCGCTGGGCAATCCGGACAGGGTCAGGGCGGCAATCACGGCGCTGGGACCCGGAATCGTGGTGACATAAAGGCCCGCCGCCTGCGCGTCGCGGACCAGCTTGTAACCGGGATCGGAGATCAGCGGCGTTCCCGCATCGCTGACCAGTGCGACAATTTTGCACCGTATCGCATCCAAAATGAACGCGCGATCGGCGGCAGACTTATGGTCATTATAGACCATCATCCTCGCCTTTTTATCGATATGATTCAGAAGCTTGCCGGTGACTCTTGTGTCTTCTACCAAGACGATATCGGCGCTGCCAAGCATCTCTTCGGCGCGGTGCGACAAATCTCCAAGGTTGCCGATAGGGGTGGCAACGATATAGAGACCGGATTGGGCAGGAGTGGACATATGACGGTCATGGCAGACAAGGTGCATCTAGGACAAGATCAAAGCAGACGGCGCGGCATTTTGAAGTGGGCGGGTGTTTCCGCATTTGTTTTGCTGGCGGGTTGTGCAACCGTTGTCCCGCGCGGTGCAGAACCGGTGCGGACCGACACGCCGGCGCCGCCGCCGGTGACCGCAGGGCTGCCCGACGACCAGAAACATCATCGCATTGCCTTGCTGGTGCCGCTGTCCGGTACAAATGCCGGGATCGGCCAGTCGCTGGCCAATGCCACCACCATGGCGCTGCTCGATACCAAGGCGGAAAATATCCGCATGACCAGCTATGACACAGCCAAAGGCATAGTAGCGGCGGCCCAGAGCGCCATCCGCGATGGCAATAAATTGATTATCGGCCCCTTGCTTAGCGACAATGTCGTGGCGGCAGCCAATATTGCCCGGCCGGCCGGCGTGCCGATTCTCAGTTTTTCCAATGATAACGGAGTAGCGGGCAATAATGTCTACATATTGGGCCATATCCCCTCGCAGTCGATCAACCGAGTCGTGGAATATGCCAAATCGAAAGGCATGACGCGCTTTGCGGCGCTGGTGCCCAATGGCGTCTACGGGCAGCGTGCTTCCTCGACCTTGCTCCGCAGCGTGAAGGATGTCGGCGGCATCGTTGTGTCGATCCAGACGTTCAACCGCGATTCCAAATCGATGGAGGCCGCTACCAAGAAGCTCGCCCGGAATGGTGATTTCGAAGCGGTTCTCCTTGCCGACAATGGCGACATGGCGATCAAGGCTGCGCCCTATATTCGCAAGAATGCCAGTGAAACGGCGAAAATCCTGGGCACGGACCTGTGGAATACGAGCAGCAATCTAGCGGGTGCACCCGCGATTCGGGGTGCCTGGTTCGCCAGCGTTTCCGATAGCCTGTACAAGCAATATGCCGACAAATATCGCGTCCGCTATGGCAAGGCCCCGTTCCGGCTGTCCAGCCTCGGCTATGATTCGGTGCTGCTGACGGTCAAGGTAGCGCGCAACTGGAAAGTGGGATCGCCGTTTCCGATCAACCAGCTGACCGACAAGGGCGGGTTCATCGGACTCGACGGCGTCTTCCGGTTCAAGGCCGATGGCGTTTCGGAGCGTGCGCTGGAAGTGCAGGAAATCCGAGACGGCAGCTTTGTCGTTGTTGATCCGGCGCCGAAGGTTTTTTGATAATAATAGTCGTCATCCTGAACTTGTT
>JABMNS010000084.1 GCA_013204445.1 Sphingomonadales bacterium | reverse complement strand
CGACATGGGTGAACTGATAAGGACCGGCCACGTCGCCCGCTGCGAAGATATTGGGATAGAGCGTTGCCAGATAATCATCGGTGACGACCGTTTTGTCGGTTTCAATACCCAATGCTTCCAGTCCAAACCCGGTCAGCCGCGCGCTGCGTCCAACCGCAACCACCAGCGCATCGAAGGCGATGCTCTTCTCCTCGCCACCAACCGAGAGGATCAATCGCTTCTCGCCCTCCACCAGCTCGCAGCGGATCGCATCATGGCCGGTCAATACTTCGACGCCCGAGCCTTGCTGCGCGCCAAGAGCAAGCTCCGCGACTTCATCATCCTCACGCGCCAGCAGGCGGTCGGCGCGTTCCACTTGCACCACTTGCGCGCCCAGCCGGGCGAAGGCCTGACTAAGCTCGCAGCCAACCGGGCCACCGCCGAGTATGATCATCCGCTTGGGGATATCGTCCATCTGGGCAAATTTGTCCCACAATGTATCGCTGGTGACATAGCCGACTTCATCCAGCCCGGGCAGATCGGGCACAAATGGCCGGCCGCCGGTGGCAATCACGATGGAGCGCGTGGTGAGCCTCTGTCTCTCGCCATGCTCGCGTTTAATCTCGACCGTCCACGGATCAATGATGGTCGCATAGCCCTTCACCACATCGACACCCAGGTCAATATAGCGCTCGACACTGTCATGCGGTTCGATGGTGGCAATGATATCATGCACCCGCTGCATCACAGCTTTGAAGCTGTAGCGCGGCTCGATCTTGGTGAGACCATAGAGATCCCCCTTGCGCATCTGCTCAGCCACTTTCGCGCTCTTGATCAGTGCCTTGCTAGGCACGCAGCCATAGTTGAGGCAATCGCCGCCCATTTTCGATGCTTCGACCAAGGTCACCTTAGCCTTGACCGTGGCCGCGATATAGGAGAAAACCAAACCGGCAGCTCCGGCTCCGATTACCACCATATTGCGGTCAAATTTTTTCGGCCTGGTCCAGCGCGCATAGACTTTCCGGCGCTTAATAAGTGCCACAACCCACTTTCCAATCCAGGGGGCCAGGCCAAGGGCGGCAAAAGACAATAACAGAGCGGGTGAAGCAATATCGCCAACTTCTTCGATATCGGCGAGCTGGGTGCCCGCGTTCACATAGACCAATGTGCCAAGCAACATGCCAATCTGGCTGACGATATAAAAGGTGCGTGCCTTTATCGCGGTCAATCCCATCAACAGGTTGATCAGGAAGAATGGAAAAATCGGAACCAGCCTGAGTGTCAGCAGATAGAAAGAGCCGTCTTTTTCAACCCCTTCGTCGATCGCTTTTAACCGGTCACCAAAACGCGTTTTGATCGTGTCGCGAAACAGATAGCGGGAGGACAGAAAGGCAATCGTCGCGCCAATGGAAGAGGCGAAAGACACGATGATAGTACCGGTAACAACCCCAAATAGTGCCCCGGCGGCCAAGGTTAGAATTAGCGCACCGGGAACAGAGGCCGCGGTTGCCGCCACATATATCAAGAAGAAAATACCGATCACCAACAATGGTGCGGCCTGATATTGCGCGTCAAAAGCCTGCTGCTGTTCTTTCAGATTGGCCAATGTCAGCTGTGAACCGAGATCGAAATAGAAAAAACTTGCGATGGCGACGGCGAAGGCAACCAATATCAGAATTTTTTTCATGCAAGTCTTTCTGTTCGAGCTGGCTTTGTGCAGCAATCAATCAATTGCTCCCCAAAGGCGAGACCACCACTAGCGGGTTTTTTGCACACCGCAATTGACCCGGTTATGAAAAGCTCATTCCGTCGCCGGTTTTTTATCTGCTTTGGGCGAATCGCCAAAGGGGATTTTCAAACTCCACCAAAAGTCCGCCGGGTCATTGGACTGATATTCTATCAGGCCAATGGTTATATCGTCATGGCCCGCTGCCGGCTGCGCTATATAAGTGCCGAATATCCGGTCCCACAAGGCAATGCTGAAGCCATAATTGCTGTTAGTTTCCCGGGGTACGGTCGAATGGTGAACGCGGTGCATGTCCGGGGTGACGAGCGCCAGACGCAGATATTTGTCCAGCCAATCAGGCAAGCGCAAATTGCTATGGTTGAACATGGCGCAAAAATTGAGAACAAGCGCAAACACAAACACCGCCAATAAGCTTGGCCCGAGCAGCAGCACCAGAACCGACTTGTACAGCATTGACAATATGATTTCGGCCGGGTGGAAACGTATCGCGGTGGTCACGTCAAAATCCCGGTCAGTATGGTGGACCTTGTGCATCGCCCACAGCAGTGGTATTTTATGGGTCGCGATATGCTGCCCGTAAATCGCCAGATCCAGCAATATCAAGGCGAAAATGAACTCAAGCCAGGCTGGCAGGTCGATCCAGTTGAACAAGCCGACATGATGCTGGGTCGCATAGCTGGCGGCGGCAAGCGCGGCGACCGGCCCCATCAGCCTGAGCGCTGCGCTATCCAGCAGAATGATCAATATATTTGTGCGCCAGCGCTTGACGCGCGGCAGCGCACGCTTGCGGCGCGGATATATTGCTTCCGCCACCGCCAGAATTACGAACAGCGATAGGGATAGAAACAAGCCACTTTGTGCGAGATTGGCTGTCATGAAGGATGCTGCTGCTTCGCCATTCACGCTTTCTTGATTCAGAAATATTGGTAAGCCTGTCTATAGCAGAGAAGGGACGTACAAAAGCCTATATTCGAATTGCCACAGTTTTACAGGGGTTCCAGGCCATTATTTCAATCACCCCTACCCATCTGCCCGTTGAATTTTTGCCGCGCCCCGATATGGGTTGCAGCGCTGCGTCATGATCGCTAGATGCTGCCCCGTCTATGAGGTGCGTTGGCTGAGTGGTCGAAAGCGCCGCACTCGAAATGCGGTATGCCAGCAATGGTATCTAGGGTTCGAATCCCTAACGCACCTCCACAGACACAACGGGTTCGCGGTCCAAACCCGTTCCCGCTTCATGGGTGCCCTGTCACCGCCATTGCCGGCGACAGCCGAAGCCGGCATTCATCATAATAATATCAGCGGCGCTTGCTCTGCCGCGATGATATATTTTTTCGGGTCACGCCTCCTAAAGCGAAAAAACGGTGGCCGCTGACACGGGCTATTTTGGCATAAAATCAACCGACTCCCTTTGGATCGAGCACGCACCCAGCTCCGCGCAGGGCTGCGCGCGCAAAGCAGAGGGTGGTGGCGCGGGTTCATGCGGCTGGTAAGTTTGTTATCGCGCCCAGAATGCCGGTCGAAGACCCGACGGGACGCGTGGTTGGCTATGTTCAAGATGTCCGGCAGAGCGGTTCGGGCGTTGTCAATTCAGTGGTTGTTGAATCCAGCAACCGCACGGCCACCTTGCCCGCGGCAGATTTTGCCGGGTCAGGCGACGTGCTGGTGACCGGGATGAGCAAAGGCCAAATCAAGCAAGCTGCTAAGCAGCAGCAGGAAGCGCCCGAGGCCGGAACCAATCAATAAAGAGTTTGGCTGGCGGGGTGCCGATGACCTGAATATAATGGTCTCCCCTGGCACCATGTTTGCAATGCGCGCGCCAGACTACGGCATGACGGGCCTTTTTGTGTAACTTTTCTTAGAACTGGGGTCGCCAGCGGACCGACAGATTCCGTATCCGCGATGGCCCGTCCCACCGAACGAACGCGCCCAAATCCCGATGCAGCGCTTGCATCTGATCCCAAAGCGCTTAAATTGCCAGCATGAATTCAGCAGATCCGTTCAAGTCCGGTAATCCGTTGCCGCCCAACACGCCCGATATTCTCGATGCGCGCTTTGCCATTGGCGATGTCGTTCGCCATCGGATTTTTGATTTCCGCGGCGTGATCTATGATATCGATCCGGTATTCGCCAATAGCGAAGAATGGTATGAGGCGATTCCAAAGGATCTGCAGCCGCCCAGAGACCAGCCATTTTATCATTTGTTCGCAGAAAATGCCGAGAGCAGCTATGTCGCCTATGTCAGCCAGCAAAACCTTTTGCCCGATGACAGCGGCGAACCGATCAGCCATCCTGATGTTGCGCGCCTGTTTCAGGCAACCGAGAGTGGCAAATATAAGCTACACCAAATCCACCAGCACTAGATTGATCGGCACTGGGGCCGTCAGGACTTGATCTTCCAGCCCGATTTCAGCAGCAAATAGCAAATCAGCGCCAGGCCAATGTTGATCGCCAGCAGGATCAGTGCTCCCAGTACAACCGGCGAATCCGCCTGACCGAGAAAGCCATAGCGAAATCCGGATATCGCGTAGAAAAACGGGTTCACATGGCTCACGGCCTGAAAAGCCGGAGACAGACGGTCGATCGAATAAAATGTACCGGACAATAGCGCCAGGGGCGCGACCACGAAGTTGCTGACCGCCGCGGCATGGTCGAATTTTTCCGCCCAGATCGATGTCAACACACCAAGCAGGGACAACATTGCTGCGCCCATGATGCCAAACCAGAGCACCGCCCACCAGTGCACAACCCCGACATTGACACCCGGCCAGATGAACATCGCCAGCCAGACCGCGAAACCGACCAATATTGCTCTTGTCATCGAGGATGTAACCAGTGCGGCCAGCAATTCTCCGACCGACAGTGGCGGAGTCAGATAGTCGATGATGGTACCCTGAATCTTGCCCACCAGCATGGAAAAACTGCTGTTAGCAAAGGCATTTTGTAACATGCCCATACAGATCAGGCCGGGCGCGATAAAGTCGGCGAAGGGCACACCCATTACCGTGCGGTCTCCGCGTCCCATGGCAACGGTGAAAATGATCAGGAACAATAATGTGGTGATCGAAGGGGCCCAGATCGTTTGCAACTGGACTTTCACAAACCGCCTAACCTCTTTCCAGTAGAGCGCCAGAAATCCGGCCCAATTGACCCCGCGAATAATCGGCACGCCGGGCTCCGCAAATTGCATCGCATTGACCGGCAGGCCACTTGTCTGATCTTTTTTGGATTGGTCGAGCATATTTGTTCCGCCTATCGGCTCCTAGCGCCAATCACAACCCCATATCGCGCCAATATCGTGGTTGTATAATCACCTCGGCGATCCTATATCGCCCGTAACTCGAGATGATTAGGACTTTGCATGGCTTGGACGGATGAGCGAATCGATTCGCTAAAGAATATGTGGGAAAAAGGCCTGACCGCCAGCCAGATCGCCGAAGAACTGGGTGGCGTTAGCCGTAATGCCGTGATCGGCAAGGCACATCGCCTTGACCTGAAGTCACGCCCCTCACCGGTAAAAGCCAAGCCACAGACCAAAAAAGGTGTTAAACTCGCGCCCAAGTCGAAAAAATCGCCGGCAAAGGCGGGCGCCGTTGCCAAGCCGAAGGAAGAGCATGTTGCGCGACGCGCCATGCCGCCACCAACGCCAGCAGCCCGCACCCATGCCGCACAGCAGGCCCGTCAGCCCAAGCATGATGGCCCGAAGG
>JABMNS010000083.1 GCA_013204445.1 Sphingomonadales bacterium | reverse complement strand
TTTATTTCGATTGCTCCGCACTGTGGCCCTTTCTATCAGAGCGCAATGACGAAAAAGCTTACCATCACAGTGGCGCAATTGACCCAGAGCGTTGGCGATTTGCGTGGCAATGCCGATGCGATGATCGCGGCGCGCGGCGCTCGGCCCGAAAGCGATCTGATCGTGTTTCCCGAACTGCAGCTGATCGGCTATCCGCCGGAGGATTTGGTTTTGAAACCAGCGGTGTGGGAGCGCGCGGAGGCGGAGCTCAACCGTCTAGCGGCGGCGACCGCAGGGCCGGGGCCGGCAATGCTGGTCGGGTCGATTTTCCGCGAAGATGGCAAACTCTACAATGGCATTGCGTTGCTGGCGGACGGACATATCCGGGAAATCCGTTACAAGGTCGAACTGCCCAATTATGGCACGTTCGACGAAAAACGGCTGTTTACCTCCGGCCCCTTGCCGGAGCCGGTTATATTCAAGGGCTGCAAAATAGGTTTGCCGATTTGCGAGGACGTCTGGTTCCCGACCGTCTGCGAACATCTGAAATCGCAGGGCGCGGAACTATTCATAGCCGTGCACGGCAGCCCCTATGAAATCGAGAAAGATGATTTGCGGCTGGGACAGGTCGCCACCCAGCGAGTTCGCGAAACCGGAATTCCGCTGCTGTTCCTGAACCGCGTTGGCGGACAGGACGAGATCGTTTTCGATGGCGCCAGTTTCGTGCTCAATGGCGACGCCAGCGTGATGCACCAACTGCCTGACTGGGACGAGGCGATTGTCGACACGCATTGGTCGCGGGAAGGCGGCAACTGGTCATGCGCGCCGGGCGAAATCCATCAGCTGGATGACCATCCTGCCGATATCTACAATGCGATGATCATTGGTCTGCGTGACTATGTGAACCGCAATCGTTTTCCCGGGGTGTTGCTTGGTCTTTCCGGGGGCATTGACAGCGCCTTGTCGGCAGCGGTTGCTGTCGACGCATTGGGTGCCGACCGGGTTTGGAATGTGATGATGCCATCGCGTTTCACGTCGCAGGAAAGTCTGGATGATGCCGAGCGCTGCGCACAATTGCTGGGCACGAGACTGGATACTATCCCGATTGGTCCAGCTATCGAAGGTTTTGATGCGATGCTTGAGGACAGCTTCGCCGACAGCAATGTCGATATTACCGAAGAGAATATCCAGTCGCGGATTCGCGGCGTCACTTTGATGGCGTTGTCGAACAAATTTGGTCATATGCTGCTGACCACCGGCAACAAGAGCGAAATGAGCGTCGGCTATGCTACCATCTATGGCGACATGGCGGGCGGCTATTCGGTGCTCAAAGACGCCTATAAGCTGACCGTTTTCAAGCTATCCGCATGGCGCAACCGCAACAAGCCGAGCCTTGGCCTCGGGCCGGACGGCCCGGTCATGCCGGAGCGGGTGATCACCAAGCCGCCGAGCGCAGAATTGCGTGAGGATCAGAAAGACAGCGACAGCCTGCCCGATTATGAGATTCTCGATCCGCTGCTGCACGGGCTGATCGAGGAAGAATTATCGGTCAATGATCTGGTAGCCCGGGGATTCGACCGGGAAACGGTGGTGCGGATCGAGCGACTGCTCTATATCGCTGAATATAAGCGCCGACAGGCCCCGCCAGGTGTTAAACTCGGCACAAGAAATTTCGGCCGTGACCGGCGCTACCCTATAACCAACGCATTCAGGACCGTATGACCATAAAAACCCGCTTCGCCCCATCGCCCACGGGCCATCTTCATGTCGGAAATATCCGGACCGCGCTCCACAACTGGATGTTCGCGAAGAAAGAGGGTGGAACATTCCTGCTTCGGCTCGATGATACCGACGCTGAACGGTCCAGGGAGGAATATGTCGAGGCGATTCGGACTGATCTGGCGTGGCTGGGCCTGACACCTGACGAAGAGCAACGGCAGTCGGCGCGTTTTGACCGTTATGAGGAACATCTGGCGAAGCTGAAGGCGGATGGCCGCGTCTACCCAGCCTATGAGACTGCGCAGGAACTGGACCTGAAGCGCAAGATTCAGCTGGGCCGAGGCAAGCCGCCCATTTACGATCGCGCGGCGCTCGATCTAACGCCGGAACAAATTTCTGCCTTTGAAGCGGAAGGGCGCAAACCCCATTGGCGCTTCAAGCTGGATCACGGGACACCGATCACATGGAGCGACCGTATCAGGGGCGATCAGCATTTCGATCCGGCGCTATTGTCCGATCCCGTCATCCTGCGCGAAGATGGCAGCTGGCTCTATATGCTACCCTCGGCGATCGACGATATAGATATGGGCATCACCCATGTCGTGCGCGGCGAGGATCATGTTGCCAACACTGCGGTGCAGATTCAGATGTTCATAGCTCTTGGCGCAGTGCCGCCTGAATTTGCGCATGAAGCGCTGCTCGTCGGCACCGAAGGCAAGCTTTCCAAGCGGCTCGGTTCGCTTGGCGTCAACAGTTTTCGTGAGAGAAATATCGAACCACAAGCAATTGTCGCCTTGTTAGCGCGTATCGGGACCAGTGACCCGGTCGAACCGATTGTTGATGCCGAGCCGCTGATCGCCAGTTTCGACTTTGCCCGTTTTGGCCGCGCACCGGCCCGGTTTGACGATGAAGAGCTGGCACAGCTCAACCAGAAGATCGTACATCTGCTGGACTATGAGGATGTGCAAAACCGTCTGCCCGAAGCCATGGATGCTGCGGCGTGGGAGGTCATCCGGCCCAATCTTCATGACATGGCCGACGTGGACCAATGGTGGCAAGTCGTGACAGGCCCGATTTCCGCGCCCGAAATTCCGACAGAAGACCGGGATTTTCTATCCATTGCTCATGATAAACTGGGGGAATTGGAAGCATCTGACGACCTCTGGAAAGAGCTTACGGGAGCGCTCAAGGAGGCGACGGGACGCAAGGGCAAGCCCTTGTTCATGCCGCTGCGCCAGGCACTGACTGGGCTGGATCATGGTCCGGACATGAACGCATTGCTGCCCTTGATCGGCCGCGAAGTCGCGCTGGCCAGGCTGGCTAAAGCCTCCGTTTAACCATTTTTGGAAAACAGATATCCCAAAAGTGACGCCCCTTGTTCGCCATTTCTGAGGATGGTTGAGAGGATGTGAGCATGAGCTATGTTTCCGTTTACGGGAACAAAACACCGCGTGCGAAAGTTATGATATTGGTCGGCGCCGTTCATGTGGCGATTATCGTTGGCGTGATAGCGATGCCCGTGATTGAGATTCCGGATAAATCAAACAGCCCGTTTATTGCTACTCAGCATACCGAAGCTCCAACCGTCCGAGCCGGCAACCAAAGACGGCAAGCTGTTTGAAAGCTGGATTACGCTGAAAGACCGCTTTGAAATCAACAGCTGATCGCGCCGCCGGATGGGCGACCCGGTTTTCCCTCGCCAATTTTGCGGGAAGGGCTGGTCATCTGGGCGTGTCCGCACTATTTGGACGCCATGGGAATGTTAAAAGATGCATCCGTTAGCGGCGGTTTTGGCGATTTGTTCACCTTTGTCCGCCAGAATGAACCGGGGGAGCGCCTGCTCCCGGCGGTATTGGCCGTTGCCTGCACGGCGTTCATTCTGCTGCTTTTCTACCTCGATCCGAAGGTAAACACGTACACTTATGTTCCGGCTGAAGTCATTTATGTCGAAAACTGGACGACCGACCGGACCGACGAGGAAATTCTGCAGGACCGCTGGCAAATCCAGTGCCTGAAGGACCAGCTGGAAGTGAAGCGGCGCGAAGCGGTGAAATCACTGGGCCGGATGTCCGGTATGGATGTCGAGCAAATTGAACGCGAAGCAGCCGCAGCCCGGCTGGCCCGCGGCGAGGTAGAGGTAGAACGCCCTGCCGGACTGCAATGCTGAATTCCACCAGCGATGCACAATATATGGCGGCGGCGCTGGCTCTCTCGGAGCGCGGGCGTGGCCGGACCGGCGCCAATCCCAATGTAGGCTGCGTGATTGTCAAGCAAGGCGTCATTGTCGGCCGCGGCTGGACCCAGCCGGGCGGCCGCCCGCATGCCGAGGAAATGGCGCTGGCGCAGGCTGGCGCGTCTGCCAAAGGCGCCGACATTTACGTGACCATGGAGCCTTGCGCTCATGAAAGCGGCCGGGGTCCGACGTGCAGCAATTCGATCATCGACGCAAAGCCGAAAAGAGTGATTGTCGCGACTCTCGATGCCGATGAACGCACAAGGCGCAGAGGTATTGACCGGTTGGGCGATGCTGGCATCCCGGTATCGGTCGGTATCCGCGAACTGCAGGCGCGCCGCGCGATGGCCGGCTTCCTGTGCCGCGTGGAAAAGGAGCGCCCCTTTGTCACGCTGAAGCTCGCGATGTCACTGGACGGCTGCATTGCCATGGCCGATGGGTCAAGTCAGTGGATCACCGGTGAAGGCGCGCGGGCGCATGCCCATCTGGAGCGGGCGCGTAGCGACGCGATTTTGGTGGGAGCAGGCACGGCAAGGATGGATAGGCCGGGGCTCGATGTGCGGCTTGATGGGCTGGCCGACCGTTCGCCGCAATCGGTGGTGCTTGGCACGGATAAAGATATGCCGGAACATTGGCTGCAGATTGACGAGCCCGCCGCGATTGCTGGCCTTGCCGATATCAACTGGCTGCTGGTGGAAGGCGGCGCAAAAACCGCGGCCTCTTTCTTGGCAGCCGATCTGGTTGACCGGCTTTTGCTCTATCGGGCGCCGATCATCATCGGCGGCGGCCTGCCTGCCATTGCCGATATCGGGCTCGAAAAGCTCGGCGAGGCGCATGGCAACTGGCGGCGCACCGATCAGCGCCAACTGGGGCAGGATATGCTTGAGATATATGACCGCGCAGCTTAGGTTCCGCTTCGTTCACAGCAAATAGGCCCAGCAAATAGGATCGCCCATGTTCACAGGCATTGTTTCAGATATCGGTACGATAGAGTCGCTCGATCAGCGCGGTGACCTGCGCGTGAAAATCAAATGCGGCTATGATATGGACAGCGTTGA
>JABMNS010000082.1 GCA_013204445.1 Sphingomonadales bacterium | reverse complement strand
GGTTAGGTATATTTGCTGCCTCTCTGGTTCTGGCGATGGCCAGTTTTCCGGAAGGTGCGAAGCCCGGCGATGTGTCGGAAGAAACTGTGGTCAGTCTGGGCACCGCCTATCTGCCAATGATTTTGGGATTGTGGATTTTGAGAATCCTCTGCATCAAATTTTACAAAATTGATCGCGCTACCCACGAAGCCAATGTTGCAAAAACAGCCGCTGCGGAAGCGGCATAAGGAGTCCTGATGTTTAAACTGGAAATGCCCGCAAGTTATATGATGCCCGCCCATTTCGGGCCTCGTTACGCAGGAGAAAAGTCATCAGGATGGTATCATGACGTTACTGTTATGGCGATTCCCTATGTGACAGATCGAGATAAGCTGGCTGCCCTGTTGCCACCCAAATTCGAGGTTGCCCAAGAGGCGGTTATTTCGGTCTATTATGTTTGTAACAATCAGATCGATTGGCTTGCCGGACACAGCTATAATATGATCGGTGTGAATGCGAGCGTTGTCTATCGCGGCGAAGAAGAAACGCTGGAAGGTACATACAGCCTAGTGATTTGGGAAAATCTGGCCGATCCCATTCTAACGGGGCGTGAATTGCAGGGCATCCCCAAAGTTTTTGCCGATATTCCAAATCACAGCATCAACAGTGACATATGGCGATGCAACGCTAGCCACTTCGGTCATAAAATAATTGATATGCAAATCTCCGATCTGCGCGCGCCCGAACTAGAAGAAATTGCCGCCGCGCACGCAGCGCAAGCTGGCAAGGATAATCCGATGGGCTGGCGCTATATTCAAAAAGCGGGAGGCTTTGAACCGCGCGTGGATGAATATGTGACCTTCCCGAGCGAGAACAGGATCAAGCAAGTTCATTATGGTGTCGGTGAACTCGACTGGAAAAAGCTCACTTGGGAACAGAACCCGACCCAATATCATATTGTGAACACGCTCAAGGAACTACCGATACTGGAATATAAGCCAGCGGTTATCACCAAGGGCGCAACGAACTTATTTTTGCCAGGTCGACCTACCCGGATCCTGAAATAATGGTCCATACCAACGCACATGTCTGTTTTATCGGCGGTGGAACAATGGGGTGCTACAACGCCTTGCTCGCTGCTTTGGCAGGGCATCGGGTCGTCCTTTATGATGTTTCTGAAGAGACACTATTGCGGGTTCTTCCCACGATGAATGATATGGCAAGTCACATGATCGCGGCTGGCTTGCAAGATGCAGACAGCGTCGCGACTGCTCTGGAAAGAGTGGGCACCGAAACCGATCTAGCGAAGGCACTGGACGGTGCATGGCTGGTCAGTGAATCGGTGTTCGAAGACATCATGCTCAAACGCGATCTGTTCGCTAAGCTGGACAGGATGTGCTCGCCAGATGTTCTCCTGACGACTAATAGCTCGGCGCTGTTGGTATCGGACATGGAAGACGCGCTAGAACATGGCGAGCGTTTCGCCGCTTTGCATAGCCATCTTGGTGCAATGCTGTTCGATATCGTCGGCGGCCCGCGTACAACCTCGGATACCAAGGAAAAATTGCAGGACTATGTCAAGCAACTGGGCGGCGTTGCTTTGATGCTGGAGAAGGAAAGCAAGGGCTATGTGTTCAATGCGATGATCGGCCCCGTTCTGACTGCGGCGATGTTGCTTGTCATAAACGGCGTGGCGACCGTGCCGGAAGTCGACAGAGCTTGGATGAAACGCACCAAATCCCCGATGGGTCCGTTTGGGATGATCGATCTATTCGGCACCAGCCTAATTTATGACAGCTGGAACAACAGACCGGACGAAGCTGCCTTTGCCGAAATGAAATTCAAAATATTATCACTTCTGGCCCCCATAGTCGGAGCTGGACGACTGGGTATGAAAACAGGATGGGGATTTTATGCTTATCCCGAACCAGTCTATGCTGCGCCTGATTTTCTGGACGGCCAGCCGGATACGAGCTCGGCAGATTACACGCTGACCGCAGCTTGGACGCAAAATGCTGTGCTTTTGGCTGCAAATGAAATTGTCTCACCGCAAGTGGTGGATCAGGCATGGATGGTGGCCACGCGCCAACCCAAAGGGCCATTTGCGATCCTCGATGATATCGGACTCGAAAGGGCATTAATATTGTTTGGCATATCGGGGCCATTGGCTGGTCCAGAAAATGTCGAGAAACTCCAAGCGTTTCTACTGACCCAACTGAAACAGGGAAAAGCAGGTAGAGATTCTGGTGCGGGCTTCTATACTTATCCCGAACCTGCCTATCTGCAGGCTGAGTTTATCTCGGGAGAAGCCATTTGAAAATTACTCCATGGTCAGAGGAATGCGGAGCGCTGGTCGGTGATGCGCAGCTCGCGAATATCGATGAATCCGAAATGGAAGGGCTGCGAAGCGCGCTGGCAACATATGGCGTCCTGTTCTTCCGCAATCAGGAACTAACCCCGTCCGATCATCTGGCCTTTGCCAACGGATTTGGCGAAATCGTACTCAATAAGTTTTTCGCGCCCGTTGAAGGCTATCCCGATATTGCCGAGGTACGCAAAGAACCCGATCAGACCATGAATATCGGCGGCGGCTGGCACACGGATCATAGCTATGACGAGGAACCAGCACTTGGGTCCATTCTGGTTGCACGCGAATTGCCGCAGTCAGGTGGCGACACATTATTTGCCAATCTGCACAAAGCTTGGGTAGCCCTCCCGTCCTCCACAAAGCGCAAGATCAAAGATCTGAAAGCGTTGCATTCCAATGTCCATATTTATGGCCGGGATGGCTATTATGCAGGCACTGATATGGGAAAAATGCTCAAGGGCGCTGATGATGTTGGCCAGGCCATTCAACCCGTTGTGATATCCCATCCGGTTTCTGGACGAGAAATCCTCTACGTCAATCCGGCGCATACAATCAGCATAGATGGCTGGAGCGAGGAAGACAGCAAGGCGTTGCTTGATGAACTTTATGATCATGTTGTCCAGCCAGAATTTACGTGTACCTTTGACTGGGAACCGGGTTCGGTTGCGATATGGGATAATCGTCTGACCTGGCACTATGCCAATAATGACTATGATGGCGAACGCCGCCTGATGCACCGGATTACCTTATCGGGCGCGCCGCTGGCAGCTGCCGCCTGAACAGGCCCGGCAAACGGCATCCAGAAACACCGCGAATCGCTCTCCCGCAAAGAAAAGGGGAGGGACAATCTGCCCCTCCCTTCTCTTTTTGTGCGATTAGCTGCGCGCTCTAGAATTTCGCTTGCAGCTCAATTCCAAAATTGCGCGCTGGCGTGTAGCTAACCCGGCGTCCGGAGGCTGAAGCGCCGCCTTGACTGAGTGCAAAAGCGCCATCAAAGCCCAAATTGTCAAAAACATTGCGGACATAGCCGATCAAGCGAATATTCTCATCTGGCGTGACATAGGTCACCCGCAGATCAACCTGATCCCAACCAGGTACGCGGTAGTTCGGATTATCAAACACTCCGAAATAAGCATCCGAGCGATAGACATAACTGCCTGCAAGGAATAGATTGCCTTGCGAAATCGGCACGTCGATCAAACCGGAAATAGATATTTTATGCTTCGAGGAAGCCGGCATTCGGTTACCATCGATATCGATCGGCATGTTGCCCGGAATATTTGGATCATCAAACAGGCGGTCCGTTTTGGTAATCCGCGCGTCAAGATAGGCGTAGTTGGCGTTGATTTCTAACCAGTCAGTGGCATTCCAACGCGTTTCGACCTCTACACCGGTCGACTGCGATTGAGGAACATTGAACAAATTGCCTAGCCCGATACCCGCAGTAACAACCGTAATTGGAACCTGCACATCTTTGTAGATGCTGTGGAAGCCACTGACGTTAAACGTTAGACTATCCATAGGCCGACTTTTGAAGCCAAGCTCGAATGTGTCAACGACTTCTTTGTCGACAAGCGAGCTTGCCGAGAAGCTACCTAAATTATATCCGCCCGATTTCAAACCACGGCTATAACTGCCGAACAGCAAGGTATCATCATTGGGTTTATAATCGAGACCAAAGCGCCATGACAGGCCTTTCCAGTTATCCTTGAAATCGCGTGTCGCTGCACCTGAACTGGTAAAGCCGGGGAAGATTGTCGCCAGCACTGGCCCGGTCACATCAACCGCCGGAGTGAATGGGCCACAACCAAAGCCAAAACAGGCCGCGTCCGGATCTGTCGGATCCCACTGTATAATACGATAAGATTCATCAGCATCCTTGATGTCTTTTGAATAGCGCAATCCAACGGTAGCGCGCAAACCATCGGTCACTTCATAATCGGCTTGGCCAAAGGCTGCGTAGCTTTTTGTCGTCAGGTTCCCAACGCCCGCATAAAATGCCCGGCGCGGGTTGAGGGCGCAGGTTGCGGCGATCGTGCCGCCTGGCTCGCTGCAGATCGGAGCTGCAATCGCGGCGCTTAAATTATCGGTGCCATCGGCGTCGATAAATTGTGTAACAGGCTGCGAAAATTTCTCGTAATATTGATAGAGGCCCGCGATCCAGTTGAAACGGCCTGGGTCTGTGTTCGACAGCGTTATCTCGTTACTGTAATATTTTTTATCTTCAATATATTCCTGCACATAAGTGGGGTTGTAGGTGTAAGTGAATGCTGGCGCAAACCCAGGAACGAAGTCACCAAGTGTACCCGCAAAGGTCGTCACTAAATCTTGCGCTGTGTTGTCAAGGTCCTGCAATTGCGTGAACACATATTGCGAATAGCCACCCACATATTTGACCGTGACACCACCAAAATCATGGGTCAAATTTGCGACAATGTTGTGATTATCCGAAAGCTTGTCACTTGACCTTGTATTGGTGTTGATTGCGAACGGATCGGTCACGCCCGGATTGGCAACATTATAACCGAACGCTGCGTTTGGCACTAGGCCAGTCGCAAAAACATTGGTCGTTGTATAAGGCGTGGCAAGGCTGGCGGGGCGGATGCTATCGTCCCATTCCGCATGGGAATATTTCAGCCAAAGCTCTGTTGAATCTGAAAGGTCAAACTCCAGCTGCGCTTCAACGAGGAAACGGTCGAGCACGTTCTCGCCCTTCAAACCAGAAATATTGTCGTAAGGGAAATTAAATGCTTGCGGCTGTACCTGTGCCGAAACACGGCCTCTGATACTGTCTGTAATTGGCCCAGACACAAAGCCTTCTACGGACGAAAGACCGCTGCTATTGATACCGACACGAAATTCACCGCTTGCATAATCCGTAGGCCGTTTTGATATGACGTTAAGCGAACCACCAATGGAGTTGCGGCCATATAGAGTGCCCTGCGGCCCCCGCAGAACTTCTACGCGTTCGACAAACATCGTCGATTTCGATGCTTCCGAAGGAGAAGCCGTATAAAAACCGTCATTGTATGTTGCGACACCGGGCTCGGTTCCGATAATGTTGGTCAATCGTCCGACGCCGCGAATGGACAAACGCTCAAGCGACGCCGAATAGCTGAGTCCGGGGGTGAAATTGCTCATGTCTTGGATCGTCTGTATGCCGATCTTGTCGCGTTCTTCCGAACCAAATACCGAGATAGCTATTGGAACATCTTGCAAATCTTGTTCGCGCCTCTGGGCGATAACTACAATGGTGTTCTCGTCATTTTCTTCCGCTGAAGATTCTAGCGTATTTTGTGCATATGCGGGCGTCCCGAGTAGCAATCCAAATGCTGATACCGATGTATAAAATGCTGTTTTCATAACGTCCTCCCTGATCAATAAGTCTGCCGAATCGCAAATCTGATGCGCGAAATTTCGACTCTCGGGCGTTTTCTTGCCATTCTAACGACAATGAGCAATAAGGTGAGAATAACTATCCAAAGGAGAATGGCGATGGATGAACTTTGGCGCTTCAATCAACTCATAACATTGGCAGAAACCGGTAATTATCGGCGCGCTGCAGACAAGCTGGGCATTACCCACGGCGCGCTAAGCCAGACGGTGGCGCGGTTCGAGGCGCAATATGAAACGCAATTATTCGAACGGCAAAAACGGGCGACCGTACCCACTGCCTATGGGGAGAGACTGCTAAAAGCCGCTCGACAATCCGTTGAAGTCGTATCGCAAGCAAAACGAGATATTTCGCTCATGCAAAACCTGAAATTGGGCAGGCTCGTCATGGGCGTAGATACCTCTATAGCCGAAGGCCTGCTGGCCCCGGCTCTAGCTGCACTCCTGGATAAATTTCCGGAGTTACAGTTTACCGCCATGGTTCGGAATTGGCGGACAATGGAGCAAGATCTCCTAGCCGACAAAATCGATATTTATGTGGGACTAACACCAGACCGTAAGTCCGACAGATTTGATTACCGGGAATTTGAATTGATCCCGCCCGTGTTTGCCTGTCGAGCCGGACATCCGCTGCTCGACCAACCCGAATTTGGAATACAAGATCTGATCCGTTTTCCTTTTGGCGGAAGCGATGTGCCCGACTGGTTCCTTCAACAATTTGTCGAGGCCTTCCCCGAGCAATTCAAATCGATCAAATCATTGCATGAGGTCTTTCTGACAACCCACGAACTGGGATTGATGCGCCAACTCCTATCATCGACGGATATAATCGGATTGGTTCCCGAAGCCGTTATTCGTACTGAAATTGCAGCGGGCAAAATTTGTGTCTTGGCCAAAGGGGAATCGCTTTATCCGATGCACGTAACGGGGGCTGTTGTAACAAGAGATGATCGCTCTCTTCCGCCAGCGGCAATTCGATTGTCGGCCATGATCACCGACATGGCCATCGCCGGATTACAAAATTATCGAGCGCAAGCTTAACGAGCAGAGAATAGAGATGCCAAACTAGAATTCTAGTGTCGGCATTTAATGCAGCGGACGGCGGGCACTGACAACTAGGTCGAACTGCTACCGGCCGAGCAAGAGCAAATAATTTCTGTCCAAATGAATGGCAGGTTCTAGGCAACGGAAGTTTCGCCCTAAACGACCGTTATTGGGGCGGAAGCTGACCGGCAGCTTTTGACAAAATTCGGATAATCCACTGGACTTCGGTGTTTGTTGGAGCATTGCTGTTGGTGTCGCAACCAGCAGATGCGACGCGCCGCCCGCTCTTACAAGCGATCTGCGGCTCGGGTCAGTGGAAGCGCCTGGAAACTCCAGCGCCAAGCTGGAGACCCAGAATGCCAACCCAAAAACCAAAAGACCAAACCAAGTCCGCCACCGTCATCGCATTGCTAAACCGAGGCAAAGGCGCGAGCATCGATGAGATATGCAAAGCAACCAAATGGCAAAAGCACAGCACTCGCGCATTCCTAACTGGCCTCCGCAAAAAGGGCCTTATCATCATCCGTGAACAACGCGGCAATGAAGGAACGGTCTACCGGGTGACGGAGACGCCCAATGGGAAAACGCAGCAGGCAGCATCATGACTATGCTGGAGCAACAGCTTGCCCAGCTTATAACCATGTCCCCTGCCCGGCTGCGTTCGCTGTGGCGCGACACATATCGATCGCCAGCACCGGACGTCAGTCCAGACCTGCTCAGGCGCGGCATCGCCCATCGCCTGCAGGAACGCATGCACGGCAAATTGCCGAACGCCACCAAGCGAGAAATTGATCGACTTCGCAAACGCGTGGAGCGCACGGGCAAGGCCGGTCACATGCATGCCATCTCGCTGAAGACCGGAACCAGGCTGGTTCGAGCTTGGAAAGACAAAAGCTACCATGTGCTCGTTTGCGATGATGGATTTGAGTTTCAGGGGCGCCGCTATGAGAGCCTCAGCCATATTGCCCGGGAGATAACCGGTGCCCATTGGTCCGGTCCCCGCTTCTTCGGAT
>JABMNS010000081.1 GCA_013204445.1 Sphingomonadales bacterium | reverse complement strand
GTGAAAATCACAATGACGGCGTAGATGCCAGCATTCGGCTGGTCGACCGCAACTCCGACTGGCAATGGTCCGCGCTTGGCTATGTCCAGATCCGGAATTTCGATGTCAGCTTTGGCGGCGTTGCCGATGACCGAAATTCGGTTAGCAGGGCATTCGAGCAATATAATGTTCCCTCTACCGGGCTTGGTGCCCGCTTTGAACTGCGGCCTCCGGTTGGTGACGACATAGAACTGCGCATCGGCGGCGACTGGCGGCGCACCGAAGGGGAAACCAAGGAAAATTTCTTCTTTGCCGACAATAACACGCCGCGTCGCAGCCGCAGGGCGGGCGGCAGTACCGCAACCTATGGCGGCTTCGTTGAAGCTAGTTTGCAGGCGAGTGACGCGCTGGTCTTGACCGGTGGCGGGCGCGTTGACTTCTGGAATATCGACAACGGTTTCCGGAAAGAAATCGAGCTCATCAATCCCTTTCCCGGATCGGTCCGGACGGACGATCAATTCGCCAACCGAAACGGTAGCGAATTTACTGGTCGAGGTGGCTTTGCCTATGATGTGACTAACCAGCTCACGCTGCGCGGTGCGGCCTATCTTGGCTGGCGCTTGCCGACTTTGAACGAGTTGTTCCGGCCCTTCCGGGTCGGTGACGATGCCACAGCCGCCAATGAGTTGCTCGAACCGGAGCGGTTGAAAGGGGCTGAACTGGGGCTCGATTGGAACAGCGGCCCTGTAACGCTGGGCTTTACGGCTTTCTACAATCAGCTCGATAATGCCATCGCAAACGTGACATTGGCCAATGGTCCCGGTGTCTTTCCGGGTGTCGGCTTTGTGTCGGCGGGTGCCGCCTACAGCCAGCGCCAGAATCTTGAAGCCATCAAATCCAAAGGCATTGAAATCGACGCCCTGTTCGGTCTCGGTGATCTGGTCGAGGGCCTAACCCTGCGCGCCGGATATTCCTTTGTTGATGCAACGGTCGATGGCACGGGCGATGCCGCCCCGATCATGGGTTTGCGACCGGCTCAGGTCCCCCGGCATAATGCGTCGGGGACTATCCGCTGGGAAAGTGAAAATGGCAATGGAGCAAGCCTGTCGGCACGCTATATTGGTCAGCAGTTCGAGGATGATGTCAATATGCTCAGCTTGGCCGATGCGTTCACCATCGATGGCCGTATGGCGCTGGCCGTCAACGATCGCCTGCTGGTCGAAGCACGGGTTGAAAATCTTCTCGACTCCCGGGTAGATGCAGCGATCAGCAGCAATGGAATAATAGAACGGGCCTTCCCCCGGACATTTTGGGTTGGACTTCGCGTCAAAATTGAATAAATATTACTGATGACCTTTAAACTTGACGATTATCTGCCCTACCAGCTCTCGACTACGTCCAACGTCGTCAGCGATGTGATTGCGGGCGAGTATAAGAGCCGCTTTGGCTTCAAGATACCGGAATGGCGGGTGATGTCGGTGCTTGGCACGCGCGGCGCCTCGACGCAGCGGCATTTGGTCGAAGCGACGTTGATGGACAAGGTGACCGTCAACCGGGCGGTGAAAAATCTCGTCGATCGGGCCTTGCTCGATCGCAGCCCCAATACTGCAGATGGCCGTTCCCATCATCTGTTGCTGAGCAGCACGGGGCGCGATCTATATGGTCAGATCCTGCCAGCCGCTCAGGCGATGGACAAGAAAATCATGTCCGTGCTTAGCTCTGAGGAGAAAGCCGAACTATCCGCCATCTTGGCAAGAATCAAAAAATCGGCGGACACCATCGCGGCGCAATAAAAAAGAGCGGCTGGGGACTGCCGCTCTCTTGATTTGTCAGATTTACTTCCGGCTACAACATCGCATCGGAGATCGAGCAGGCCGCGGGGCCGAGAATCACGATGAACAAGGTCGGCAGAATGAACAGGATCAGAGGCACGGTCATGATGGCCGGCAAACGCGCGGCCTTTTCTTCCGCGCGCATCATCCTGTCGTTACGAAATTCAGCCGACAGAACCCGCAGGGAAGATGCCAGCGGTGTACCATATTTTTCGGTCTGGATCATCGTCGTGACAACGCCTTTGATATGGCCCAGTGCCACACGATAGGCGAGATTTTCAAAGGCCTGTCGCCGCTCGGTCAGAAAGCCCAGTTCGATTGAGGTCAGCGAAAATTCATCGGCCAGTTCCGGATAGGCGCTGCCGAGTTCTCTCGAGACCCGGGAAAAGGCCGCGTCGACCGTCAGCCCGGCTTCCGCACAAATGACGAGGAGATCGAGGGCGTCAGGCAGACCCTTGCGGATCAGGTCGGTCCGTTTGGCGATCAGGTTGTTGAGATAAATATCGGCCCCTTTATATCCCGAGATCGCTGCTCCAGCAAAGACGCCGAAACGTTTAATATCCGACCAGTCGGCCAGATAGTTGAAGCCATATATCGCCAGCGCCGCACCGCCTCCGAGAAGGATCGGCAAAACGAGCCGGCTAAAGATGATAAGAAATGCCAGATCCTTTGAACGGATACCGGCCTGCGCTAGCTTTTTTTGCGCTTGTTTGACCTGGGTATCCTGCAGCACTTGCATCGACGACAGCACGTTGCGTATCCGGTCGGTGGTATCATTCTGCTGAACCAGCTTTGCCCGCTTTTTGGTGGTTGAGGCCGTTATACCAGCTTTCAGCTGTTCCCGGCGTGCGTTTAGGGCCTTGACCCGTTTTGCCATGGGGTCGCGCACCGTCACGGCGGCATAGATTGCAAAAAATACTGCCGATGCCGCGACGGCAGACAACATTGTCGCCACCCAGAGCACGTCTACGCCCATTAATGTTGGTCCGCCACCGCTTGTCATTTGCCTAGCACCTTCATTTTAAATCTCGAAATTGACCATTTTGGCCATAATGAACACACCAATGCTCATCCAGCACAGGCCGCCCAGGCCAGCGATGATCAAACGTTCTTCATAGAAAAAGCCAGCCAGATATGTCGGGTTCACGGTATACACCAGCCCGAACACAATAAACGGCAGTGATCCCACAATATAGGCTGACGCCTTGGATTCTGATGACATCGCCTTGATCTTGAGCTTCATCTGGCCACGCTTGCGCAGCACCTCGGCAAGGTTGGACAGCGTTTCGGCCAGGTTACCACCGGTTTCACGCTGAATTGCCAAAGTGATACAGAAGAATTTGAATTCTGGCGTATCCATGCGCTTTGCGCTCACTTGTAGCGCATCCTCCATGGTCTGGCCAATCTTGATACGATCGACCACGTTCCGGAATTCTTCGCCAACCGGTCCGCCAATTTCTTTGGCAACCACACCGATTGTTTCGGTCACGGGCAGGCCTGAACGCAGGCCGCGGACAAGTAGTTCGATGGCATCGGGAAAGGAAGCGGTAAACTTGGCAATCCTTCGGTTGATCAGGAAGCCGACAACAAGATGCGGCAATCCGGCGCCGACCAGAAGTCCAAAAAACAAACATAGCAGAATCGGAGCGCCCTTGAGCAGCAGCAAACCGGAAACGACTATAAACAAGCCGCCTGCCACATAGAAAAAATAGGACAGCGGCCAGGGCTTGCCGGTTTTCTCCATTCGGATCGCCAGCATTTCCATCTTGGTCATGGTGTCGCCCTTGGGGCGAGTGGTTTTGCGCCGCGCCGATAGCGCTTTTTTCATCTGCACCTCAACATGCACATCAGCGCTGTCAGAATGGCGCAACTTTAGCTTGCTCAGCCTCCGTCCGCCTGCCTGGGATTGCGTCTCATCGGAAAATACAAAGATGAGCAGCAGCAGAACTGCCAGAACGCCAGCACCCAATATTGCGGTTTGCATCATACCCATAGTCTAATTCCTTTAAAGCTGAAGAATTTCTGCACCTGCTTCAGACTTTAGGAGCATCCTCATTGGCTTTTTTTGACGGCAGAAATGACTTAAAATCGCTAAATTTATCCATCAAAGTTTTCTTGGTGCCAGCATCGCGAGGGTCTAGCCCGCCACTCACAGATCCGAGCACGAGGTTGGTCAACTCGATGATTTTTCCCGAGGCTTTGCTTGATTTGCCTGCGTCCACCAGCGCCTGGCCCAATTTTGCAGCCTGAGCTGCGGTTCTGGGATCATAGGGAACCATGATGTCGATCTTGCGCTCGATGGAGCTTTCGAAATCCTGGCGGCTGATTTCCAGATTGGCGGTTTGCACCTTGTTGGCTACGACATAGACCTTGCTCTGGGCTGCGTGGGATTTCAGCCAGAACAACATGCGAATGCAATCGCGCGCCGAAGCGAGAGTGAGTTCCGTCACGATGACGGTCGCATTTACATCGCCTAGAACATGGGGATAGTTGATCAGCATGTCGCGTGGCAAATCGATCACCGTGCAATCGAAGGCGGCGCGAAATTCTTCCTGCAATTGGAAGAAAGCGGTGCCATCGGTGAGGATCGGCGAATTGATTGACGCTTCAGCAGACAGCAGCGACAGCTTGTCATTGGCCTTGATCATAGCGCGTTCAATGAACAGGCCATCAATCCGGCTCGGGTTGTCGATCGCATCGGTAAGGCCGCGACCGGGCTCGAGATCGAGCGAAAGGGCGCCGGTGCCGAAATGGACATCCAGATCGAGCAGAGCAGTCAGACGATCCCGGTCATGGCTGAGCAGCCAAGCTAGGGAGGTGGCAATGGTTGAGGTTCCGACGCCGCCGCGGGTGCCGATCACGGCGGTTGAAATATGCGGTTTTTCGGCTTGCGGATCATCGATTTTTGGTTGGTTGAGGAACGCTTGCGCCTGGGACAATACGTCGCGCAGCTGTTCCGGGCTAAACGGCTTCAGCAGATAGTCCTGCAAGCCGCTAACCATCAAATCGCGATAGAGGCGAACGTCATTGACCTGACCTATTGCGACCACAACGGTGCCTGGTTCGCAGACCTCGGCCAGCGAATTGATATCGCTCAACGGATCACCGGATTCCGACAGGTCTACCAGTAAAATATTGGGACTGGCAGAAACCGAAAGGGTCTGAATCGCATTGCGCAGTCCACCCTTATTACATTTGCTGTCCGACCAGCCCATTTCTTCAGCTACCGGACGGAGCATCTCCAGCGTTTCGTCATCACAAACAAATGCGGCAAACGGATCACGTCCGCCGACCGAACCAGGTTTCCAGGGAGCGTTCATTATTGTCCTCCAACTTTCTTGTCACGATAGGCGCGAATAGCCTTGGAAGCCTGCGCCTGATTTTCACCGTCCGCACCTTGGCCGCGGACGAGATCTTCAGGATTGGCAATCATCGCGGCAAGAGTGCCGTTCGTTCCGCAACCATAGTTGGCGCTTGTACGCGCCTGAAAATCGGTGTGGCTGCGATGGCTGAAATCGGGGCATCCCGGCACGGAAGCGGAGGTGCGAGTCACAACAACTCGCATCAGGCCAGCGGGAACATTGCCTTCGGTAACCGGCGCTGTTTCGCTGACCAGCAGTCCATAATCGGCAACAATGGTGTCGACCGCCGCCTTTGCCACAGCGCTGGCAGAATAGCTTGGATCATCGATCGAAACGCGATCACCATAACCCAGTTCGAGAGCGTCTAACCAGCCTGACAGGCGATTTTGCTCTGCCGTGGACAGTGCGCCATTGCCAGCGCTCAGATCCAGCACGAAATTCGATTTGGAAACGACCGGTTGGCGTTCGCTATAGACGCTGCGGTTCGCGGTGGTGCTGCCGCATGCCGCAACCGAGAGCCCGAGGGCGGTGATAAGTGCCCTTGAAATGATGCGCATGATCTGTTCTCCTGACCGAGCTTATTTGTCGAAACTGAAACCGGGAGCGGTGCCGCCGGATTTCTTGGATTTCTTAACCGATTTGGCCGGAGCTGGTGTTTCCAGGCTGCCAAAACTCTGATTTTCCGGTGTAGCCGGAGCCACGCTCGGCTTGGGCCGATCGCCGCCGGAGCCGCTATGGTTGCGGTTCATCAGGAACCTTTCCGCATCATTGGCGGCCTTGAAGCCGTCGGTGGGCAATACGATCTCGCTGTCGCTCACCGGTTTCACCAGATAAGGCGTGACCACGATCATCAACTCGGTTTCATTGCGACGATAGCCATCGGACTTGAACAAGGATCCCAGGATCGGAACATCGGCGAGGCCCGGTGTCTTGTCGATCGCTGAGTTATAGCTATTTTGCATCAGACCGGCGATCATGAAGCTTTCTCCCGATCCCAGTTCGACGGTCGTTTCCGCCCGTCGGGTTGTGACTGCCGGGATGCTGAAGCCATTCAGGACAACCGCGCCGTTCGATGTAAGTTCCGATACTTCCGGTGCAACGCGGATAGAAATTCGGCCGTTTGACAGCACGGTTGGGGTATAGGACAGGCTGACCCCGTAATTTTTATATTGAACGGTAACCTCGCCCAGTCCGGTTGAAACCGGAATCGGGAACTCGCCGCCTGCCAGAAATGTTGCGGTTTCGCCGGAAATAGTCGTCAGGTTGGGCGATGCCAAAGTGCTGACCAGCCCCACCCGTTCGGACACGTCAAAGGCCGTGGCAATGTCCATACCGAACAGGCGGCCGGCCGCCTGAATCGTGTTCAATCCGGGGCTCTTGGTATAGTTAAATGCGGTCCCGCCCGGCGTCACGAACTGACCGGTAGCGGTGTTGAACGGCAGCGAGATCGAATCGGCGGGCAGGCCGAACAGCTGCGATGCATCGAGTTTGGGAAAGGCCGATGCGTCGAAGTTGGAGATCGAACCGAAGTTGCGACCCCGCGACACGCCGAACTGGAATCCGCCAGTGGTATCCCGGGTCAGAAGATTGCCGTTGATTTCTTTCGCCAGAGTCCGGCTGACTTCCGCAAAGCGAACCTTCAGGTTGACCTGCATCGGTGTTGCGGTTTTCAGGCGGCTGACCACACGGGTCGTATCGCCGACAAACGCCTGGACCAGATTTTCCGCTTCTTCCGCATCATCTGGATTGGCGATGGTGCCGGTCAGCAGGACGAAATTATTGGTCGTGCTGACCGATATATTTGCTTCTGGCATGGCTAGGCTCAGCATCTGGTCTATCGAAGAAATTTCTGCCCCGACAGCGACTTCAGCCGAGTAGATAACTTGTCCGGAAGCGCTGGTTGCATAAAAGCTGGTCTGACCACCTTTTTTGCCGAAAATATAGATTTGTCGCGGTGACCGGACCTGGACATCGGCAATGCTGTTTTCGGCAATGAAAATATCTTCAATAGGTGAGGGCAGAGTAATCAACTTACCAAGGCCAACTGCGATGGAAATGCGGGAATCCGGCTGGGATATGTTGACCGCCTGGGCGTTGAGCGCAGTGCTGCTGTTCGCAGCCAGAGCCAGGGCGAGGGCGGCAACGACGGCAACGCCCATTGCCTTTTTCGCCGAACGGCTATGCTGCGCATATTCTAAGGCCATTACTTGTCTCCAAACTCGATGTCATTGACCGTATTGCCCCGTGCGACGCGAACTACCGGACCTCTTGGTTTTTCCTTGGCGGCCAGCGGAGGCGGTGAGCGCGTTTCAAAGCGCGACACGTCGCCACCGGTCGTAAAGCTTGATTTCGTGCTGCTTGGGCGCGCAGCCAGCGAACGGAGCATGTTGGCTTCAACAACCGGGTCATCCGTTTTTGGCAGTTTGATCGCGCCGGATGCAATTGCTTCTTCCAGTTCGGCGGCGCTGTCGGCCAGCGAACGAAGCGACAGGCTCAACGTACCCAGAGTCTGGGCAACGGAGATCTGCTCGGCAATTTTGGGCGTGGCTTCGAGGGTGACCAGCTTTGCCTTCTGGGCGATCTGCTGTCCCTCTTCATTGGTTGATGCGGTAACCCGGTCGTCGGTGGCCAGCACCCGCAAGTTGCGGATGACCGTCTCGGAAACCTTGAGCTCCGGACCTTCGCCTTTCACCGACTGCGTCAGCATTAGGTCCACTCGGTCACCTGGGAATACGAAGCCCGCGACGCCGGTCAAACCAGATACAGGGATAGTGACTGCGCGCATGCCTGGGCCGAGCGCTGCGGCAAGGAAGCCGCGATCACCCGGCGCAACGAGAGAGCCCTTGGTGAGAGGCTGGCCAGCGGTGACTGGATTGCGGACAACGGTGCCAGCAAGCGTTTCCAGGTCGGTGCTTCCCTTCATGAAATAGACGTCTTCGATTAGATCCTTTGGCCACGGCTGGAACCGGAAACTGTCGGGCGTGATAATCGTACCAACGGGAAGCGCGCGGGTTGCGACGAGAACTTCCTCGCCAATCACTTCAGCTTTTTTTGCAGCGACTTGGGGCGCGGAGGCGCCATCAAACATATTCTTTGCGAGTAGCGCCGTGACCGCGGCCACGATCAGCGCACCAATCAGCAAAATGATTTTCTTCTTGTCCATGACGTCTCACGCCTCCTGAATGCCTCCGCCCAAATGGTTTGATTGGCGGTCAATGTCTTTTCGAGCAAAATGGTTAATATATCGTTTGTGAACTATGCCCCGTGATGCCCCAGATCGTCCAAAGC
>JABMNS010000011.1 GCA_013204445.1 Sphingomonadales bacterium | reverse complement strand
GCATGGTAAACCCCACCTGGAGCAAAACCAAATAGGGGCGGCATATGGCTTTTTCGGCTTGCTGCCCGGGTTGGTTGCTTGAGCCAAGCAGCAATGCATGGCCTAGATGAATGGCTGGCGATTCCGTTTCGGCGGATTGACAGAACCCGGCTTACAGACCCTCTGGTAATATCTTAGCGGTGGAACTCGCGGGGTTCCTCTGTTAGGCTATGGCCTATGCCAAAAGCAAAACGATCAGACAACTGGGGTTTCCCGAGATGGGGAAGCTACGAAAGTTCGCGTGAAACGCAGCAGGTCAAGATTTGTGACCGGCACGGTTGCGACGAAGCAGGAAACTGCCCAGCCCCAAAATCTCCCAATAGTCCCGAACGCTGGTATTTTTGCCAGATTCACGCAGCGGAATATAATCGCGGTTGGGATTATTTTGAGGGACTCGACAAAGAAGAGCGCAAGAAACGTGAGGCTGACGAGCAACGCGATGCCAATGCCTACCAAGAAGCGGCGCATTACAGCTGGATGGGTTCTGGCGATGGCAGCCGTTCGCGCGATGAAATGACGGCGCTGGAAATTTTTGACCTCACCCCCGATGTGGAGTTTGATGCGGTCAAAAAGGCGTGGCGGTCGATGGCCAAGGAATATCATCCTGACGTCAATCCCGGCGATGCCGATGCCGCCAAGAAATTCCAGGCTGCACAGGCTGCATTCGATGTCTTGCGCGTTGCCGAAGAGCGCCGAGTCTGGAAACCGATTTAATAAATGGCCAAGATATAAAATATTTTATTAAACTTCTGACACTATTTGGCGTAATCATGGAAGTGCAATGCAACGCATATTCAATTTGGCTTTGAGTAGTGTTCTTATTGTTGGCTTACCGGTCTTGACGTCGGGCATGCAACAACCAGCCAATCTTCTAATGTCACTGACTGTCGAGATCGAGCAGTCGGAACAGCTAAGGCCCGCTTCAAATTTAGCGCCAAATCGAAAGCAAAGGCGGATTGACGCAACAAAGATGGTTTAAACGCGCCGGGCTATGGATTATGAAAAAATGCTATTAATAAAAGTGTTTGGGCAAAAACCGGCAAGGGGAAAGCCAAATATACCGGCACGGCTGCAGGCGCTCCATTTACAAAGCCCTAGCATAGCAAAGCTGGCGCAACTCAAATGGAAGCGCCTATCCTCCAGTTTTAGGTAGAATATCTATCCGCCGTTTGCCGGATCAGACCAATCATGTTGGGAATGCCCTGGGTGCGATTTGAACTCAGCTGGTTTTTCAGGTCAAAAGGTTCCAACACGGCGGTAATATCGGTGTTTATGATTTGCTCAGCGGCCTGATCCTGCACGGTTTCCAGTACCAGCGCAATAATGCCTTTGGTGATTGCGGCATTGCTGTCGGCAAGAAAATGCAGGCGCCCATCATCCAGTTGGGTTGGATAGACCCAGACCGAAGCAGAACAGCCTCGAACCAGCGTTGCGTCAGTTTTTAGCGCGTCTGGCATCGGATCGAGTTGCTTGCCTAGATCGATGAGCAGCCGATAGCGATCATCGGCCTCAAGAAATTCATATTCTTCAATTAAATCGTCAATTTTGCTCATGGGTAGGGCGGTTAGCAGGGTGAGGGAACAAGGTCACCATCGAATTTATCATTGGGTTGCTATAGCTCGACCCCCGCAGCGATGGCTTCCAGTTTGCGAATGCGTTCTTTCAGGTCCGCAACCTCGATCCGTGATGTCGCAGTAGGCGGATTGTTCTCGCGCCGCTGTTCGAGTTCGCGGGACTTTAAGGAAATCCAGTCCCGCCATCCGCGCAGGGTCACCAGCGCCACAACGGTGAGGCCTATCAGCGAAAAGGCCGCAGTGATCATATAAAAAGCAGGTTCTTGCATCATGCTTGTCCTTCTACTTTCTGGACCGGCTCAGCGATCCCTCAATTGTTCAATTTCATTTTCGAGCTGCTTGGTGCTGTGACCGTCGGTGGTGATTTGCTCCAGCACCGCCACCCGATCCTTCAAATATTTCATTTCCTCGCGCATCCGGTCTGCATCGGGATCGGCGCCCTTCGGAAGATGGCTGTATTTTTCCGCCATCTTGCTCTGGTGGCGAGTCCATATCCAAAGGCCGCTGAGTAAAAAGGGCGCTAGCGGTATCAAGACCCAGATTTCATCAAACATCAGTTGAGTTCCTTCGTTTCAGGAGCGCCGCGCAAATCCTCGATCTGCATCGAAACATAGAAGCGCTTGTCGGTGGCGATCCGTTCTAGTACCTGAAGCCGCTCTTGCAGCCGGTCGATCTTGCCAACCAACTGGGCGTTTTCATTTGACAGCAATTCTATCTTGCGACGCTCGTCCGGGCTTTTTTTGCCGATTTACCGGTCTTTCCACCCCATTCGTCTTCCAGTTCATAGTCATGTTTGGCTCTGATCCAGTTATTCACGATCCATCCGAAGGTGCTGATGGCAATAATCGTGATTAGATATCCGGGGCTCCCCCAATCCATTTCTATTCTCCCTGTTCAGGCGTTTAGCGCAGATTTTCGATTTCGTTCGACAGTGTCGTGTTCTTGCTGGTGTAGTAAAGTTCCATATCGGCCAGCTTGCGGTCAATTTCCCGAAACCGCGATTTTATATCGCGGGACGTGCGGCGCGGTGATTGGCGCACGCCCTGCCAGAATTTGGTGTCTTCCGGGTCGCTCAAATACATGCCGATAGGCTTCGGCTCAGATATTTTTGCCGCGATCCAATAGGCTATCAGCGTCCAGGGAAAGGCGAAGGTTACCGTTGCGATGATTGCGGCGAGTCGAACCCAGGCCACATTAATCCCGGTGTAATCCGCAATCCCGGCGCAGACACCGCTCCATTTTCCGCGTTGTTTGTCGAGATAGAATTTGGTGCGAGAGGAGCTCATGATGGGTGCCTTTCTTTTTTCAGCAACTCGTCAAAATTTTCGAGCGAGGGAGCAGGGTCAGCTGACGGAGTCGGCAGTGCAGACTGACGCCAATCGGGGTTATCAGCTGCCATGATGCGCTCGATGGTTTCCATCCGGTCATCCAGACGGCGCGCCATATGGTGCAATTCTTCCAGCAAGTTTTCGTCTTCATTGGTAATGGTCGCGGCGGTTTTCCATTTTGTGACATAGTGGAAAATCAACCAGGGTAAACCGATGAACAAAGTACCCATGACGATGGGAATGATGATTAGCTCTTCCTGCATTATGCGTCACCTTTTTTCATGGCCGCCTTCATGGCTTCCAGTTCTTCATCAACTTTGTCGCTGGATTCCAGCGCGGCGATCTGATTTTCCAGGCTTTGCGGTTCTCCGCCCATGCCCAGCGAGTCGGCTCGGCCTTCGGCAAAATCTACCTGGCGTTCGAGATATTCAAACCGCGAGAAGGCATCATGTACCTTATCGCCATTATACATTTCTCTCAGTTTAACGCGATTCTCAGCGCTCTCAAGTCGATTGACCAGACTGCTCTGACGGGAGCGGGCTTCCTGCAATTTCTTCTGCAATTTCGCGATGTCACCCTCCGATGACCGAAGTGCATTATCGAGGACCTGAATTTCTGCTTTCAACTGGTCGGCCATTTCAGCAGCTTTGCGCTTTTCGACCAATGCCGCCTTGGCGAGGTCTTCACGATCCTTGGACAGCGCGAGCTGGGCTTTCTCGCTCCAGTCTTCGGTCAGATGATCGAGCTTGTCGATATGCCGACGCATTTCTTTCTGATCGGCAATCGTGCGAGCAGCAGAGGCGCGGACTTCAACCAGCGTTTCTTCCATCTCCAAAATGATCATTCGGATCATCTTTGACGGGTCTTCGGCCTTGTCCAGCATGTCCGTCACGTTGGCGGCGATGATATCGCGAGTTCTTGTAAAAATACCTGCCATGTACATACTCCGGTTGCGTCTGTGGTTGTGTTGGAACTTGTTCGAGCCGTTGCTCCAGTCCTGCTCTACATCAACCTGGTGAATTTCAAAAGGTGGCTGAGACCTGACTTCAACAAGGGGAAAAGAAGGGGTCTCAGCCATTTTGTCTGTCATGCTCTATAACCTAGATTAACAAAGCTTACAGCGGGGGAATCGTTCTGGCTATTGACCATCGTGCCTTCGGCCTGTGCGGGTCCGACGGCGCTGATCAAAATGGTTGCCCCAAAAAGCAGGATCGAGATGATCGCGGATATATCGGTGCGGCTCATTTTGTTCAGTGCTGGCATGGCTTCCTCCAGAAGTTAGTATTTTTCCTATATGAAACGAACACTGCAGAAGCCGTGCCAACTCTATTAAAGCCTTGAATAACATGGAATAACTATCTTTTTCACTGCGATAAACATGGTATCAATTGCTATTTAATAGGAATTGACACTATATATTAGTCATGGAGCGAGAAAGTCAATTTGTCGGCGAATCAGGCGCCTTTCTTGACGCGGTGGAAAAAGCCAGCCGGGCGGCGCCACTTAATCGTCCGGTGCTTGTCGTCGGTGAGCGCGGAACTGGCAAGGAACTTATTGCAGAACGTCTTCACCGGCTCAGCCTGCGATGGGATGGTCCGTTTATCACACTCAATTGTGCGGCAATGCCGGAAACCCTTATCGAAGCGGAATTGTTCGGTCACGAAGCCGGTGCCTTCACCGGTGCGACCAAAGCGCGGGTAGGGCGATTCGAGGAAGCCGATGGGGGCACGTTATTCCTCGACGAACTGGGGACATTGTCTACTGGCGCGCAGGAACGTCTGCT
>JABMNS010000080.1 GCA_013204445.1 Sphingomonadales bacterium | reverse complement strand
CAAGGTGGTGATCGGTGATGGCAGCGCGCCGATTGAAGGCGGCACGGTGCTGATCCGCAATGATCGCGTGGTCGCTGCTGGTGCCAATGTCACGATCCCGGCCGATGCGCGCCGGATCGATGCGACCGGAAAATGGGTGACACCGGGTATTTTTGCCGGGTTCAGCCGGATTGGCCTCGTCGAGGTCGGCGCGGTCACCGAGACCAATGATATGAAAGCTATTGGCTCGCCTTTCTCGGCTGCGCTCGATGTTCAATATGCGATCAATCCATTTGCCTCGGCGGTTGCGGTAAATCGGGCAGCAGGGGTAACCCGTGCTGTCGTGTCTCCGAGCACGGCCAATTCGATTTTTGGCGGATATGGCGCCATTGTCGATCTCGGGCAGGATGAAAATCCGATCACCAGGGCGCGTGCTTTCCAGTTTGTCGAACTGGGTGAAACCGGACACAGCCGGGCAGGGGGAAGCCGTGCGGCCTCGCATATCCATTTCCGGGCGTTGCTCAATGAAGCTCGCACCTATACGCGCAATCCGGCAGCGTTCGACAGCGATCTGCTCAAGGCATCGGATGCGAAGGCATTGTTGCCGGTGATCAACGGCAGCACGAAGCTTCTCGTCCATGTCGAAAGCGCGAATGACATTCTGAAGGTGCTCGACCTGCGCAAGGATTTTCCGGCGCTGAAAATGGTGCTGGTCGGAGTCAATGAGGGTTGGCGCGTTGCCGATCATATTGCAGCAGCAGGCGTGCCGGTTTTGGCGTCGGCGCTCAGCGATCTGCCTTATGGTTTTGAAGATCTGGCGGCGACCCAGTCAAATATCGGCCGAATGAAGGTCGCTGGCGTCAAGGTAGCGATTGGCATGATCAATGACCGCGATGCACACCAGCTGCGCTATTCCGCGCAATATGCCGGTAATCTCGTCGCGCTCACTAAAGTGCCGCGCGCCACCGGGCTGACCTGGGACGAGGCATTCGCCGCGATCAGTTCAGTGCCCGCAGAGATTATGGACATGGGTGGGCAATTGGGTTCGCTCAAGGCCGGTCGTCAGGCCGATGTTGTCATCTGGACCGGCGACCCGCTGGAGCTTTCGACGCAGGTTGAAAAGGTGATAATCGACGGTGTCGATCAGTCGCTAAGCAATCGTCAGATGCGGCTAAGGGACCGGTACAGAAACCCGGCCCCAGGGGTACTGCCAAAGGCTTATGATCACTAACTGCTAGAGGCGCACCATCGACATCATCTGCTCACCATAGCGGGGTCCAGCGGTGCCTCCAATGGGCGCAGCAGCTTCCAGTTCGTCGAGATCTGCTGCGGTCAGTTCAATATCGACAGCAACCATGCTGTCTTCGAGCGTAGCGCGTCTTTTCGAGCCGGGGATCGGCACGATGAAGTCGCCCTGAGCTAGCAGCCATGCCAGCGCAATTTGTGCGGGCGAGCCGTGATGCCGCTCGGCAACTGCTTTGACTACGTCGATCAGTTTCATATTCAGAACGAAATTTTCTTCCGAATAGCGGGGATCATTGCGGCGATAATCATCCTCGGGGAGATCATCCCGGCTGCTGATTTGCCCGGTCAGAAAACCGCGACCCAGAGGGCTGTAGGGCACAAAGCCGATGCCAAGGTCCTGACAGACCGGCAGGACATCTTCCTCAATACCGCGTTCCCACAGCGAATATTCTGACTGCAGTGCGGCGATCGGATGGGTCGCGTGGGCCTTTTTCAGCGTTTTGGCCCCGGCTTCCGACAGGCCGAGATAGCGGACCTTGCCCTCTGCCACGAGCTCGGCCATCGCGCCAACTGTATCCTCGATCGGGACTTTGGGATCGACACGGTGCTGGTAAAATAAATCGATGGTATCGACGCCAAGCCGCTTCAATGATCCTTCGCAGGCCCGCCGCACATTGGCCGGACTAGAGTCGACCCCGGTCACTTGCCCTGCGTTGAAGGCGAAGCCGAATTTGGTGGCTATCACCAGTCGCTCGCGGCGGCCACGGATAGCCTGACCGAGTAACTCCTCATTGATATATGGGCCATAGACCTCAGCAGTATCGAAAAACGTAACGCCCAGTTCGATGGCCCGGTCAATGGTCGCCAGACTTTCGACTCTGCTGGCCATGCCGTACATGCCTTTGCCGATCCCTGCCATCGGCATGCAGCCGAGACCGAGCGCGGAAACTTCCAGTTCCGATCCGAGTTTGCGATATTTCATGTCAAATCTCCTTCGCTTCTTGCGATTGTCGTCGTCACGCTCATGTCCGCACTGACATTTGCGACGGTCCTCATGATATCAGGAAAGGTCTCAATCGCCAAAAGCAGAACCAGTGGTTCGATGGGAATGCCCATGGCGATGCAAATAGG
This sequence comes from Sphingomonadales bacterium, assembly GCA_013204445.1. Classification (GTDB taxonomy): domain Bacteria; phylum Pseudomonadota; class Alphaproteobacteria; order Sphingomonadales; family Sphingomonadaceae; genus Parasphingorhabdus. The sequence continues at coordinate 2,239 of JABMNS010000080.1, read as the reverse complement.
TGCAATTGACGTTATAAAGCTGATCGAGCCGGGCAAGCTGACCGCGCCCATGGTGGTGATCGCTGCCACCACCACACCGATCGCCAGAACGCCAAGCGACAATTCTATACCCATCAGATGGGCCACGTAAATGGCAACAGCAAGATTCATACACGGACCGGTTGCGCGAAAAAGGGCGACCGAAATCGGCAGGACGACATCAGCCGAACGATCGCCCACACCCATGGCCTTTACGCCGTTGACCATCGCTGGCAGCGAAGCGAGCGAGCTTTGCGTGGAAATCGCTACCGCCTGCGCCCGCGCGGATGCCTTGAAAAAAGCAACCGGCCCCCGCTTTCCGCCAAAATAGGCCAGAACATAGCTGAATATCCAGACCACCGCGCCGACGCTGCTGACGATCAGAACATAATGTAGCAACGCCCCGAATGCGGCCAGTCCCGCGTTCGCGCCGACACCGAGTGCCAGCGCGAACACACCCAGCGGCGCCAGCGCCAATACCCATTGGATAAGGATCAGCAGGGCGTCCGCCACTGCATTGAAGAACTGATCCAGCATCATTCTTTGCGCATCGGGCAGGCGGGTAATTGCAAAGGCAAAGGCCAGGGCGAAAATCATCAACGGCAGCACCGCGTCTTCTGCTGCAGCCGCAATGGCATTGGTTGGGATCAGGGCACGGAGAAATTCGCTGAACGGGGGTACATCTCCCGGCGGGTGCGCACTGCCTAGTGCAGACCGCAGAGCCGCTGCCGCGTGACCGTTAAGCGGGAAGAGTTCGAGCAAGGCGGGCGTCATTAGGGCGGCCATTGCGGAAGAGCACCAGAGAATGAATATCATGAACAATATGGCGCGCGCCGTCATCCGCCCGGCGCGGGCCATAGACGCCGCCTTGCCGATGCCAACGATCAGCAGGGTGAAAACAAGCGGGATGACCGTCATCCGCAAAGCGTTGAGCCACATATTGCCGACGACATCGGCCGCTTCGACCAATAGGTCGCTTTTGGGACCGACAAACAACCCGATCAAGATCCCAAGAACGAGGGCAAGAAGTATGATCAGCGCTTTTTTCAATATGTCTGTCCCTTTGGCTTTCTTGAACGAACCATCAACCATGGCGGGCACTGGCTGGCAAGGATGATTATGGGTAAATTTTGCGATTGGATTCATTCCCTCTTGGTCTCCAGCCGCTGCATCGGCTAAAGACACGCGCAACAGGGCATGACTATGTTGGGATGTAGGTGGATATGACAAAGAAATTTTTCGGTACCGACGGCATACGCGGCCTGACCAATACATATCCGATGACGGCAGAGATTGCGATGAAAGTTGGGCAGGCGGCGGGCCGACATTTTCAGCGCGGTGACCATCGTCATCGCGTTGTCATAGGCAAGGATACCAGATTGTCCGGCTATATGATGGAAAATGCCCTGGTTGCCGGCTTCACCAGCGTCGGGATGGATGTCGTGCAGGTGGGACCGCTGCCGACACCCGCAGTGGCCTTGCTCACACGATCGATGCGCGCCGATCTGGGGGTCATGATATCCGCCAGTCACAACCCTTATTTTGACAATGGTATCAAATTATTCGGACCGGACGGGTTCAAACTATCCGACGAAGACGAGTTCAAGATCGAGGCTTATCTCGAAGAGGAAGCCAAGCTCGCATTGCCGGAAGATATTGGCCGGGCTAGGCGCTATGAGGATGCGCGTGGCCGATATATCCATGCGGTCAAAATGTCCTTGCCGGAGCGTATCAGTTTCGATGGCCTGAAGGTCGTCTGTGATTGCGCCAACGGAGCCGCCTACCAGGTTGCCCCTTCGGCATTTTGGGAGTTGGGTGCCGACGTGATTCCTTTAGGAAACAGTCCCAACGGGTTGAATATTAATGACAAATGCGGTTCCACAGATGTTGCGAAATTGCAGGAAACAGTAGTTGCTTCCGGCGCGAATATCGGCATTGCGCTGGACGGCGACGCCGACCGCCTGATTGTTGTCGATGAAAAAGGGCAGGTTGTTGATGGCGACCAGCTAATGGCTCTGATCGGGTCAAGCTGGAGCCGTAATGGTCTGCTGCGCGGTGACGGGATCGTCGCCACAATTATGTCGAACCTCGGACTGGAAAGATTTCTGAACGCCCAACATCTGGACCTTGTGCGCGCGAAAGTCGGTGATCGTTACGTTCTGGAAGAGATGAAAAAGGGTGGTTATAATGTGGGCGGCGAGCAATCGGGGCATATGATCAT
>JABMNS010000079.1 GCA_013204445.1 Sphingomonadales bacterium | reverse complement strand
GACATCGGGATGATCGGCCTTGATCGTCGCAACGATCTTTTCGGTCATTTCATTGGCTGCTTCCGGGCGTGATTCCGCTTCGGTCGGCAGCCGCATCCGGATTGACACTTCGTTGGCGTCACCAAATCGCTGGATCGTTGCGTCGCCATAGCCCAGCCCGCCGATACTGTCGCGCAGCTCGGAAATAGGTGCTGTTTCGGTCTCGGTAAAAGTCGCCTGAATCATCTGGCCACCGATAAAATCAACACCGAAATTCAAACCCTTGGATGCCACCAGCCCGAGCGAAGCGATAATCGTCAAGATGCTGAAAGCCATGGCGATATTGCGCCATTTCAGGAAGCCGATATTGGTATCGTCCGGAACAAGTTTGAGCAATCTCATATCACTAACTCCTGGGGACGGGCGCGCCGCACCCAGAGCGCCACCAACATCCGGGTTACAACAACGGCGGTAAATACGGATGAAGCGATGCCGATTATCAGAACGACCGCAAATCCCTTGACCGGTCCAGAACCAAACGTGAACAGCAATACACCGGCAATGATATTGGTGACATTGGCATCCATGATCGCCCTTGATGCTTCCTTATAACCAACTTCAATCGCCTGAACGACCCTTCGCCCTCGCCGTCGCTCTTCCCTGATCCGTTCATTGATCAGCACATTGGCATCTACGGCAGCACCGACGGTGAGAACAAAACCGGCAATCCCCGGCAGCGTCAATGTGGCGTTAAACATCGCCATGACCCCGACAATGATGAACAGGTTCAGGGCCAGCGCGATGTTAGCGTACATGCCAAACCGGCCATAGGTGATGATCATGAATGCCACCACGGCAATTGTAGCAATGACAGCGGCAATCATGCCCTTGTCGATCGAATCCTTACCAAGATCAGGGCCGACGGTGCGTTCCTCGACGATCTTAAGTTCCACCGGCAGCGCACCGGATCGCAATGCGATTGCCAACTGGTTCGCGCTTTCAACCGTGAAATTACCGGAAATCTGAGCCGAACCACCGAGGATCGGTTCATTGATATTCGGCGCAGAAAGCACCTTGCCGTCAAGAATGATCGCAAAGGGCTTGCCGACATTATTCTGGGTCAGGCGCGCAAATTTTGAACCGCCCTCGCTATCGAAAGTTATATTGACCACCGCCGCGTTGGTTTGCTGATCAAAGCCCTGCCCGGCATCGGTCAGCTTGTCGCCGCTAATTCCGCCCAAGCGCTTGACCGCAATATTCGGAACTCCGGAGGGATTGTCGGGATAGGGGAAAATCTGGCTACCCACTGGCGCCCGGCCTGCGGCCAAAGCATTGGGATCTGCGGAAAAATCAACCAGCTTGAATTCCAGCTTCGCGGTCTGCCCGAGCAAGGCTTTCAGCGCGTCAGGATCATCCAGACCCGGCACCTGTACCACAATCCGATTATCTCCCTGCCGCAGGATGGTCGGCTCGCGGGTGCCCATTTCATCGATGCGGCGGCGGATCACGTCGGTTGCCGTTTCCATGGCCTTTTCGACGGCATTTTCCAGACCCGCTGCAGTCGGAGTCAAAACAAAGCGCGTATCATCGCGAACTTCGATATTCCAGTCGCGCTGGCCGGTCAGGCCGGCACCGGTGGTAAGCGCAACGATCGCATCGCGCGCGGCATCGACCTGGGTGCTATCGCGCACCATGAAGCTCAACACCCCGTTACGACGGGAAATATCACCAATGCCGATTCGCGGAGTGGCGCGGCGCATTTCCGCGCGCACCGATTCTTCCATGGTCTCGAGCCGGGCGGTCGCGACATCGGCTGGATCTGCTTCCAGCAAGATGTGGCTGCCGCCCTGAAGATCGAGCCCCAGGTTGATCGTTTCATTCGGCAAAAAGCTCGGCCAATATTTTTGACCACTCTCGCCAATCAGGCTGGGAATGGCCATCAGCACGCCAAAGGCCAGCAGCAGAGAAATGGAAATGACTTTCCAGCGCGGGAAATCGAGCATCGAGACTAACTTTCTATATCACCGCGTTCAGTCGTTCGCAGGTTTGGCACCGCCGCGTGGCATCACATCGGTCAGAGTCGCCTTGACCGCTTTGACGCGGACGCCGTTAGCGATTTCGACTTCGACATATTCATCGTCGACCTTGACCGCCTTGCCAACCAGTCCGCCGCCGGTCACGACCTCGTCATTCTTCTTGACCGAACCAACCTTTGCCTGATGTTCTTTCATCTTCTTTTGTTGGGGCCGGATGAGCAGAAAATAGAAAACCGCGAAAATAAGCACCAGCGGCATTACCGAAATTAGAAAACTTCCGGCTCCGCCGGCGTCAGCTGCTGCAGATAAAATAGTGATAGTTGTCATGAACTCGTCCCGATTGTTGCAATTTTTTATGTGTGTTGCCCGAGCTCTTGTTTCAAGCCCTGGAACAGCCGACCCAGATGATGCGCGCGCCTATCACGGGCTTGCCGAGCGCGCAATAAAATCCGTATTCGGGAAAGGTTGGATTCCAGACGCAAACGACTTGCCAAGGCCCATCGACCTCCATATATGCGCAGCCTCGGTCGGGACGTAGCGCAGCCTGGTAGCGCATCACACTGGGGGTGTGGGGGTCGGAGGTTCG
>JABMNS010000078.1 GCA_013204445.1 Sphingomonadales bacterium | reverse complement strand
TTATTATTGTCGGTCAGCGTTTCGATGATCAGCGACACACCGCCGGGGCCAAAGCCTTCGTAGCGAATCTCGCTATAATCGTCGCCTTCGTTGGCCGATGCTTTTTCGATCGCGCGCTGGATATTGTCCTTCGGCATCGAGACCGATTTCGCGCTGTTGACCGCAAGCCGCAGACGCGGATTGAAATCCGGATCCGGCATGCCAGACTTGGCTGCCACGGTTATCTCGCGCGATAGCTTCGAAAATTGCGCCGCACGCTTCTTGTCCTGCGCGCCCTTGCGATGCTTGATATTGTTAAATTTACTATGGCCTGCCATTTTACCTCAAATTCCCAATTTGCTTATTCTACGATTACCGCAGTGCCCGATGCGGATACCATCAGCATCGAACCCTTGTCTCCGACAACCTCATAGTCAAGATCGACGCCGACAATCGCATTGGCACCGACCTTCGCCGCCTCTGCTTCCATTTCCGCCAGCGCTTCATCGCGCGCGCGTTTCAAGACATTTTCATATTTGCCGGAGCGCCCGCCGACAATGTCGGTGATGCTGGCGAACAGATCGCGGAACAGGTTGACGCCAACAATCACCTCACCAACAACGATCCCGCGATAGTCGCGATAGTCGCGAATTGCGTGACCCTCGATACTGGGTGTGGTGGTGACGATCATATTGCTTGTCATATTCTTCAAATTCCGAACCGGTAACTCACTGCTGTTAATCTCCTGCGGCCGTTAGAGCAACCGCTGAAACCAAGCAACATCGCGCCAGCCTCCCATTTTCCAGCCCACTTCCTTATAGGTGCCAACAAGTTCAAAACGCATTGCCTGATGCAATGCGATACTGGCTTTGTTTGGCAGGGCTATTCCCGCTAAAGCGGCGTGCATTTTTCTGTCTTTCAGCCGCGGCAACAGCGCTTCATACAAGCTCCGTCCAACACCCTGGCGCTTGTGGTCGGAATCGACATAAACAGCTACATCACAACTGGTTTGATAGGCGCCCCGCGTGCGATGCTCGGAACCATAGGCATAGCCGATCACTTCTTCATCCGCTTCAGCAACCAGCCAGTCGTGCGAATGAAGCGCTTTGGCGATGCGGACGCCCATTTCTGCAGTGTCGGGAGCATTCAGCTCAAAGCTGACCCAGCTGTTGTTGACGAACGGCTCGTAGATTTCGGCACAGCGTGTCGCATCGGCGACCGTTGCTGACCGAAACTCGACCATCAAGCCAAACCAAGCGCCGCTTTATAGGTGTCAAGAATGGCTTCCATTTCCTGCCGGTCATGGGCTTCCATTTTCCGCAAGCGCACGATCTGGCGCATGATCTTGGCGTCATAGCCTTGTGATTTAGCTTCGGAATATACATCGCGGATATCATCCGCCATGCCCTTTTTCTCTTCTTCCAGCCGCTCGATACGTTCAATAAACAGACGCAGCTGGTCTGCGGCAACATTGCCTTCGCTCATTCTTATATTCCTTTGAAATATTTTGTTCGGATTCGAAGCCTGTCTTTAAGATGCGTCGGCGTTTTTGGCCACGCTTTCCTTCATCTTTTTGAGCCGCTCCGGGGTCGCCTCGGTCTGATATTTTTTCTTCCATTCGTTCACCGGCATACCATGGATTGCCTCGCGGGCCTCATCTTTGGTCATCGAACTGCCTGAGTCAGCGGTCGCCTCCATCACCCAGTCGGCAAGGCAATTGCGGCAGAAACCGGCCAGCCCCATCAAATCTATATTTTCCGCATCATGGCGGTGCTGAAGATGGTTTACCAGGCGGCGAAAGGCAGCCGCGGCGGCGGCATCAGATAATTGGTCGGTCATGTTCGTTTCCGTTGTTTTTTGTTTTTAACCTGTCATGAATTAGGGTTAGGCAACGCGCAGGTAAAGCGCCACTAAGGAATTTGTAAATGGCATCGCCGATCTTCTCCCGTAATCGCAAGGTCAAAGTGCTTGCCACGCTCGGGCCGTCCAGCGGCAGCCCGGAAATGATCGAAAAAATGTACCGCGCCGGCGTCGATGCCTTCCGAATGAACATGAGCCACGGCGAACATGAGGCGCATGCCGCCAATGTGGAGTCGATCCGGGCGCTGGAAAAGAAAATTGGCCGGCCGATCACCATCCTCGCCGATCTGCAGGGACCGAAGCTGCGTATTGGCACATTTGCCAAACCGCCGGTGATGCTAAAAGACGGCGCAAGCTTCACGCTCGACATGATCAAGAAAAAGGGTGATGCGACGCGCGTCAGCC
>JABMNS010000077.1 GCA_013204445.1 Sphingomonadales bacterium | reverse complement strand
GTTGAGCCCACTGAATCCGATGTGATGAAACTCAGTCGCTATAGGCCCGGCCCGGGCATGATGGTTTCCGCGGCCTTCATCGGACCTGGAACCGTTACCGCATGCACTCTGGCAGGGGCAAATTTCGGCTTCGCGCTGCTCTGGGCCTTGGTGTTCGCCACCATCACGACGATCATCCTCCAGTCCTTTGCCCTCCGCATCGCTCTGGTTACGCAGCTCGGACTGGCCGAAGCGATGCTCAAATCCGTCGCGTCACCTATCGTCCGCGCACTGGCTGCCCTGCTTCTGATTTCTGCGCTCGTGTTAGGTAATGCTGCCTATGAGGCAGGAAATATGTCCGGCGCCGCGCTAGGGCTGGAAGCCATTAACGGTGGTCCATTAGCCTTTGGCATAGCGCCGATCATCATCACCATTGCTCTGTTCGCGTCAGCCATGCTGATATTCTCAAAACCCAAATGGATAGAGAATGTCCTGATCCTGCTCGTGCTGTTGATGAGCGCCGCCTTTCTATTGACCTTTCTGCTGATCAGGCCGGACCTTGGGGCCTTGTTGCAAGGTTTTGTGCCTACGATCCCCGACGGAGGCCTGATGACCGCGATCGCGCTCATCGGTACGACAATCGTGCCCTATAATCTGTTCCTTCATGCGGCGAGCGTGCGCGAACGCTGGGACGCAGAGCAACTGCCCGAAGCCCAGTTGGACAACACGATTTCAATCGGCATCGGCGGACTGGTTTCGATGACGATATTGGCAACGGCAGCGGCCAGTCTTTTTGGCCGCGGGAAGACGATAGAAAATGCGGTTGATATGGCCCAGCAGTTGACGCCCCTGTTTGGGAGCATGGCAACCATCACGCTAGGCGCGGGCCTATTTGCAGCAGGGCTGACCTCCGCCATCACCGCTCCATTGGCTACCGGCTATATCGTGCAAGAGATATTCAAGTCTTCCAACTCGCGCAGGCCGTTCCAAATCGGTGCCCTGATCGTGATCGTCTCTGGCACGTTCGCAGCTCTGCTCGGATATCGTCCGGTTGAACTGATATTCGTTGCCCAGATCGCCAACGGGCTACTGCTCCCGATCATTGCGATTTTTCTGCTTCGGCTGGCGAACAACAAGAAGCTGCTCGGACAATATGCAAATGGTCTCAAGGCCAATATCCTCGGTGCAGCCATTTTGCTGATCACCACCGCTTTGGGCTTCCGGTTGATCGCGCGCGCGCTGGGGTTCTGGCCATGACATCCGTGATCGATCTGAATGCCGACCTCGGCGAGGATGACAGCCCGACGGGCATCGCCGGCGATATCGCAATCATGGACATTGTCTCCAGCTGCAATATCGCCTGCGGCGGCCATGCCGGGTCGCCGGAAATCATGCGGACCATGCTGGCGGCTGCCAAGGCCAGAGCGATAGCGCCCGGAGCCCATCCCTCCTACCCCGATCGCATTGGTTTCGGCCGGGAATCGATCGATATCTCTCTCCCGGATCTGGAAATCAGCCTGACGGAACAATTGCAGGATATCGCGACGATAGCGGCAGAAGTCGGGGTAACGCTGACCCATATCAAGCCGCACGGCGCCCTGTATAATGATGCGCAGGATGACTCGGAGCTCGCCACCCTGCTGGTCGACATCGCAGCCCGGACGAATCTCGCGCTGGTTGGCCTGCCCGGATCTCTCGTCGAGAAAAAAGCCAAGCAGCAAGGCATTGCCTATATTGCCGAAGCCTTCATCGATCGGCGATATAGCGGCAAAGGCAGACTGGTTCCCCGCAGTGAAGTCGGTGCCGTGATTGCAGACGAAGACCAACGCATTCAACAGGGCCTCTCTCTGGCAAGGGGAACCGCGCTGACCACGCAGGACGGAACGCCCCTGACGATCAGAGCACAAAGCCTGTGCCTTCATTCGGACAGCAATGGGGCGCTCGAAACCGCAAAAAAGATGCGCCTCGCGCTGGAACATGCCGGGATCGTGATTGGGCCAGTCGGATAATGTCGGTTCATGACCCGATGATCCACATCTGTGATGACTGGATCAGCATCAAATTGCCCGACTGGAAAACGATTCTTGCAGCGCAGAATGCCTTGTCCGCAAGCAATCATTGGACGGAAATTGTGCCGGGCCTCGACAGCATAGCAGTCCAGTTCGACCCTGCCCTGCTTTCACCCGATGATGCCGCCCGGATGGCGTCGGATCAAATGAAAAATCTGACACGCGTGGTCAGCCATTCCAGCGCCACGGTGGTAATTCCGGTCTGTTATGATGCGGCATTGGCTCCGGATCGTGAATATGTCGCCGAAAAACTGGGGATAGCGGCGGCGGCATTGCCGTCCTGGCATGCATCACAATTGCAACGGGTGGCGATGCTGGGATTCATGCCGGGCTTTGCCTATCTTGAGAGCGAAGAAGAATGTCACGCCATCGGTCGGCTGGCCAGTCCAAGGCAATTGGTCAGCGCGGGTTCGATCGGTATCATCGGCGGGCAAAGCTGCATCTATTCTTTTGACAGCCCCGGCGGCTGGCCGATTATCGGCCGCACACCGCTGCGCCTTTTTGATCCGGCGAAAAACCAGCCAGCTCTGCTTGCGTCCGGGCAGACTGTTCGCTTCCAGTCCATTACCAAGGACGCATTCGACAACTGGCAACGGGAGGAGAATGCGTGAGCATGAAGGTTGTGAAAGCCGGTCTGCAAACGACTTTGCAGGGCGCGCCCTTTAACGGATCCCGGCATCTCGGCATGCCAGCCGCGGGCGCAGCCGATTGCCTCTCTCTGGCACTGGCAAATTTCCTGGTCGGCAAGCCCTGTGGTGAAATCGCGATCGAAATCACGCTCACGGACGCGATTTTCGAATTTGACGAGCCCTGCTCGATCGCTGTCGTGGGTGCCGCAGAATATGTCCGGATCAATGGCCATGACCATCCCCAGCATCAGCCGCTGAAGCTCATGGCAGGGGAAAAGCTTGATATTGGCCCGAGCCGCCCGGGATGCCGGACCTATTTGGCGATTGCCGCAGAAATCCACGCGGACGGATTGCTCGGTGGCCAGTCAACCTATCTCGCTGCGGGTCTCGGTGGCTTTCATGGCAGGGCCATCAAGGCTAAGGACATCATCCCATTTTCTCAGGTGGCACCAGCCGTGGACCTCGATCGGATCACACCCTTGAATCTCAGGCCGCACTATAGCAATAACCATGTGCTGCGGGTTACCCGAGGTCCGGAAGCAGTTAAAGCTTACGAAGGGGTTATGGATGACTTGTGTCTGAGGCCCTATGCTGTCGGAGCACGAGCCAACCGAATGGGCATAGCTCTCGAGGGCGCGCCTCTCAGCGCAAGCGAGTCATCAAACATGCCAAGCGCTGCCGTTTTTTCCGGAACAATCCAATTGCCGCCGAGTGGCCAACCCTATCTGCTCGGTCCCGATGCGCAAACAACCGGGGGCTATCCGCGGATCGCGCAGATCATCCGCGCCGACCGTCATTTGATCGGACAGCTGGGTTCGGGTTCGCGGATTCAGTTTGTCCACACCACGGCGGAACGGGCCATAGAAATCTATCGGGAAAAGCTCTCCCTGCTGTCTTCCTGGCTGGGCCAGATCAATTTGTGGTAATATATCGAGGCTGTTCGACAGCCTCGATAAAGATCAGCTCTTTTTGAGCGACAAACCACCAAAACGCTTGTTGAAGCGAGCCACCTGGCCACCTTGATCGAGCAGGCGTTGGTTGCCGCCGGTCCATGCAGGGTGCGATGAAGGATCGATATCCAGTTGCAGCGTGTCGCCCTCTTTTCCCCATGTTGAACGGGTTTCAAAGGTCGAACCGTCAGTCATCTGAACGGTGATCATGTGATAGTCGGGATGCGTATCGATTTTCATTTTCGGCTCCTGTACGGGCTGGTTACCGACCAGACCCGAAGCGAATAAATTTGACGGAAGCGGCGCATTAACCGCCGAATGGCAAAAGGGCAAGATTCTTTTGAAAAAGCTTATGCTGCCGGAGGGTCGGCGATCATTGCGGTAAAATTGGCCTCGGCGGCCAGCTTGTCGCCAATCATCGCCCGTCCGGAAAATTTGCAAACCCGCGCGCGTTTTTGTTCAAATTTCACGTTCAGGGACAGCAAGCACCCCGGTTCCACGGGCTGACGAAATTTCGCACCGTCTATTGCCATAAAATAGACCAGCTTGCCCGATCCAACCATGTCAAAGCTCTCCATGGCGAGAACGCCGGCTGCCTGAGCAAGCGCCTCGACAATCATCACACCGGGCATGATCGGTCGACCCGGAAAATGGCCCTGAAAAAAACCTTCATTCATTGTGACGGCTTTAATCGCCCGAATGGACTCGTTTTTCACGAGCTCTTCCACCCGGTCGACCAGAAGCATAGGGTAGCGGTGCGGCAGCACTGCCATAACCTTGGTTACATCATAGTTGAGAGTTTCGGTCATCGACGGTCAACTAGCGACTGGCTGGTTGGGCTGCCGGTGGCTGTTGCTGCTGCTGCTGGGCAGCCTGATTACGGGCACTTGCCATCAACAATTGCTGTAGCTGCTGATGGAGCGATACAGTGTTGCGCTGTGGTTGCCAATCTGCAGGAGGCGTGATGCTGACGGTCGGCACTCTTGTGTCCAAAACCGCTGTAATAGCATCGGTGACATCTGTCTGCGGCGGCGCATAAAGGAACGCATCAGGGCTCAGGATAACGCCGATTTTCTTGTTCGTAACGACCTGCTGCTGTGCATTGGAATATTCGTTAAAAATATTCTCGACCGCGAACATTTGGGCTTTAATTGCCGGAGTTTGCAGTTTCTGGATTTCGGTCTCTTCCGTCTCAATACTCTGCAGGACGGGGCTATTCGCTTTAACCGCCGCATCTAGTTCTTCCTGCGTCAGTTGTTTGTTATTGTCCGTATCCAACTGCGCGCGCAATCCGTTCAGCGTTTTGTTTCGCGCATCAATTTGATCAAGATAGGACTTATAC
>JABMNS010000076.1 GCA_013204445.1 Sphingomonadales bacterium | reverse complement strand
TCGGTCACGGTGATCCCGGAAACGCCGACTTCGTGCAGCGCTTCTTTGACTTCATCCAGTTTGAAAGGTTTGATTATCGCTTCAATCTTTTTCATTTTTTTACGTCCTTGTGTACCTCTTTCTCGGCCATTCCTCTTGCGCAGAGGGCAGATGCCTGAGCCGAGCACAATTGCCCGATGCTATTCAATTACCATGCCAGAATTGATTCGCGAACAGAATCACCAGAATGCTTGAGTGCATTGCTAATAGCTAATCGGCCTGCTGACAATGCCGCCCAAAAAACAGGCATTTGTGCTAGCAAATGACCATAATTTAGGCAGCTATTTTTGCGCAGTATAAAACAGCGATGTCAGCGCGGTGTCGGCGCAGTCATCTCGGGCAGGTTTTCTTTGGTCCAGATCGACCGGTTCACCACATAGTGACGGATATTCTCCACCTGTTCGGCTTTCAGCTGAGATCCGAAACCGACCATGCCAGCGTGTTTCAACGCCCCGCCGATGACAACCGACGCCCACGCTTCCGTGTCTGGCAGCACGCCGCTGACCCGAAGGTCCGGAGTGAAACCATTGCCAATCGCGCTGTCGCCATGACAGACCATGCAATTGCGACCGAAGAGCGCCTTGCCAGCGGCAATCTTTTCCGGGGTTCCGCTCTGCACCGGCGGATCCCAGATCACTTCGTCTTTTTTCGGTAGCGGCGGCAAGCTGGTTTTTCCACCCAGTTTCAGCACCACCAGCCGTGGAATATTCGGCAGCTGGCGCGTCACCCCGCCGGCAACACCGGCAACCAGCGGAAAGGCACCGCCCTTGCTGGTAAGGAACGCGACATATTGTTCGCCGCCGATCATATAGGTCGACGGCGCGCTGACGATGCCCGACTGCATCGGCAGGCTCAGCAATTCGATGCCCTTGTCCGCCGAATAAGCCTTGAACAGGCCGGTGCTGGTGCCCTGGAAAACCAGATTTCCGGCGGTCGTCATCGTGCCACCATTCCAGGCGGCAGGATAATCCACGCTCCATTCGACCTTGCCTGTTTTCGGGTTGAACGCGACCAGTCTGCCGGTGGTCGCGGCAACCGCGGCCTTGTAGACATCCTTGTCATCGGGCAGCTGGCCGATCGCCCAGCCGATGCCGACATTGAAGCCCAGCCGTTCCCGCTTCTTGTCAATATCCGAGACCGGCACATCATAGCCCTGCGGGATTTGCTGGGCGGGAATATAGACCAGTCCGGTCTTCGGATTATAGCTCATCGGATGCCAGTTATGTGCGCCCAGCGCGCCGGGGATAGCGATAAACGGTTTGCCCGTCTTGTAGAATCGCGCGTCGGGATTCTCGATCGGCCGGCCGGTGGTCAGGTCATAGCCTTCCGCCCAGTTGATCCCGTCGACAAACGGCTCGGCGCTGATCAGCGTGCCATCAAGCCGGTCGATGACGAAGAAAAACCCGTTTTTTGGCGCATGGTAGAGCACTTTGCGCATCTTGCCGTCAATTTCGAGTTCGGCCTGAATGATATGCTGGGTCGCGGTATAGTCCCAGGTTTCGGCTGGCGTTTCCTGATAATGCCAGAGATATTTCCCGGTATCGGGATTGACCGCGACGATTGACGAGAGGAACAGATTGTCGCCTTCGCCGCCCGAGCGCAGGCCGTGATTCCAAGGATTGCCATTGCCGACACCAAAGTAGAGCTGGTTGAGGCCCTCGTCATAGACGATGCTGTCCCAGACCGTGCCGCCGCCGCCGGACTCGCGCCAATTGCCTTCGCCCCAGGTGGCGTTGGCCGCTTTTGCAAAAACCTCGTCGCTCGCCGCTCCGTCGGCTTTCCCTTCCGGATTGGGCACGGTGTAGAAACGCCATTTCATATTGCCACTTTGGACATCATAGGCGGAGACATAACCGCGCACGCCAAATTCGGCGCCGCCATTGCCGATGATCACCATATTCTTGACCACTCGCGGGGCGCCGGTGATGGTATAGGGTTTACTGTTATCGGTGGTCTGGGTTTCCCATAATCGTGCGCCGGTATTGGCGTCCAGCGCGATCAGCCGCCCATCGATGGTGCCGAAAAACAGCTTGCCACGGTTGATTGCAACGCCGCGATTGACGACATCACAGCAAGCGTCGACCGCCTTTTCGCCAGCGACTGCAGGATCATAGGACCAGAGTTCCTCGCCGGTCTTGGCATCATAGGCAAAGACCTTTGACCAGGCGGTGGAGATATAGAGCTTGCCGTCCACGACAACCGGGGTTGCTTCCTGGCCACGGGCATCGGGCAGGTCTTTATACCAAGCAATACCAAGTTCGCCGACATTACTATCGTTGATCTGGTCGAGCGGGCTGTGCCGCTGCTCCTTGGCGTCAAAGCCGATATTGTTCCAATCCGCATCGACGACCGAATCGGCCACCGTCGGCTCGCTGGTCTGACTTTGGCAAGCCGCCAGCATCAATGGCATCAATAATATTCCCAGCCTGCGCATCACCCGTCTCCCAAAAACTGCCGGATGGTCTGCCAACCGTGCAATTTAATTGATTAGCTAAATTGCAGGCACTTGGTCAAGGATTATAGGTGAGAGCGATAGGTGAATGACGGTTTGTTAGACTGAATTTCTGGTCGCGGTCTGGATGCGACAATATCGGATCCATTGCTTAATGTCTGCCGTGCGCCCAATTGTTGCAGTCTAGCTTTGGCCTGCACTTTTGAAAAAAATTGGCTTTCAGTTGAGGCAAAGCCTTTCATCTTCTATAGTGCAAATGCGGGTGAGGCGCAGTCTGCATCGGTTCGCCGCACGATGCGCTCGAATTACCCACACAACCCAAGGTCATGCCGGGAGGGTTCATCTGTCAGAAATGCTGGCTTGAACACAAAGGGTCGGCTGACGCAGTTTGAAGGAGTAACTTAATGAGTGTCATTTCCAAAAGGTTAGGGGCTCTCTTGCTGATTGCTATTCTTACTATACCAGCGTGGGGTAGCGTGTCTGCGCAGCAGCCGGATCAGTCCAAGGCCGATATCACCGTTAACGGTTTGCCTCCAGCTGATCTGTCCGAGATGCCCGAAGGGCCGGCGATCGAAGGCTTTATTTCCGCGCGCCGGGGCGAAAGGATACAAGTCACAAGCGCCGATGGCACCCGCACCGTGATTCTCATCAGCGACGGAACCGACATCAGGGCCAGCAAAGGCCTTTTCGGCCTGAATCGCAGTCAGCTTGCGGCCGACTCTCTGGTCAACGGCTTGCCTGTGAACGTCAAGACAGTGCAATGGGGCGGCGGCCTGGTAGCGAACCAGATCAAGCTTCGCAGCAGCGACCTCAAAACCGCAACGATGATCCGTGCCGGCACGGCCCAGGGTTTTGCCGAACAGACCGCTGCGACCGAGGCGCTGCGCAGCCGCGTCAGTGATATCGACCAGTATAATGTCAAGGGTACGACCAATGTGCACTTCGACACCGGCAAGGCGAAGCTGTCCGATCGGGGCAAGGCCGGCTTGTGCGCTGCGGCAGATGCGGCCGATCAAATGAACAACGCCCTGCTGCTCGTTGTCGGCTACACCGATTCCACCGGAGGCTATGAATATAACCAGCAACTTAGCGAAAAGCGGGCTGGCCGCGCGGTCAATTATCTTCAGCAAAATTGTGGCTGGAAACCCTATCGCATGCTCACCCCCACCGGGATGGCCGAAGCAGACCCGTTGGCGAGCAATGACACTGCAGCAGGGAAGGCGCAAAACCGCCGCGTTTCCGTGAATATCCTCGTCAGCAAGGGCCTCGACGGCCTTTGAACCACTGAACCACGCGGGGCGGGTACGTCCGCCCGGTAATTCCGTAATCTGATCAGCGCTGCTTTTTTGCAATGGTGGCGTTGAAATCGGGGTCCTTCTTTGCCACCCAGTCGACAAATTTGCGCATATTGGGATTGGCCAGCAGCGCCTCCACATCCATCGCGTAGCGCTGCAATTCGCTATTGGTGAAATGGGTGATCAGCGTCTGCTGGCAAATCGGATGCATCGGTACAACATCGCGCCCGCCCCGGCTTTTCGGCACCGGATGATGCCAGACGATGGTCTTGCCGGTAGGCCTTCCACAGAGCCAGCAAGGAACCACCTCAGTCGGAACCTCCTCCTCGCGATTCAGCTCCTCGTAACCACCATGTTTCGAATGTTTGCGCGCCATATCTGCACCTATATTGCCTAAACTTGCGCTACCCGCCTAGGGTGATGAGGTCGGTATTGCCAGATAAAGGTGGTTGCAAGGAAGCAGGGTGACAGTTGCAATAAGT
Source organism: Sphingomonadales bacterium (assembly GCA_013204445.1). Lineage (GTDB taxonomy): Bacteria > Pseudomonadota > Alphaproteobacteria > Sphingomonadales > Sphingomonadaceae > Parasphingorhabdus. The sequence continues at coordinate 3,506 of JABMNS010000076.1, read as the reverse complement.
CCTGAGTTTTCCTGTCGAGTGACTAGGAAGACTGGTGCTGTGGATTAATTGGGGTGAGCTGAAGAAATTACGCTTTCGAATTTTTCCTAATATGGAGAAGTTTAGTTTGAAACTGCTGCACACTAGTTTCTTTGGTCGAGGTAGCCCCGCCGGCAAGCTCAGTATTTTTTGCCAGGAGTTTGGCCGATAAATCCAAAAGGGAGGGCACAAATTTTTTCAACGTCTGGGCCTTTCGATAGTAAAACTATTTGCGCCCGCTTGGAAATAATGGAGAGATCTCAAAAATTCTAACGAATATACTCCACCAGTTCACTCTATAAATATCCGTCGTGCTGTTCCGCCGCAGCGGACATAAGATCCGGTGAGTGTAAATGGCAGAAATGGCTCGATTGCTGTTATGGCCAAGCCCGATGGTTCAATGGCCAATTGCGAGCTCAAAATACCCCAAGCCGGACCTTACGTAGACGCCCCAATCGCGACTCTCATCTGTGAGAACCCAAGCTTCCGCATCGGCCCAAAGATAAAATTTAAAACCCAGCTACCAACAGCCCTAAAAACACCCCCCCTAATAAGGCGGCGCATCGAGTCCGGTCGGGCTCTTGGTAAATATCTCGCAGCCGTCCTCGGTGATCCCGATACTATGCTCGAACTGCGCGGTCAGCGAGCGGTCGCGGGTAACCGCGGTCCAGCCGTCGTCGAGCATCTTGCAGGCATATTTGCCGATATTGATCATCGGTTCAATGGTGAAGAACATGCCGGGGCGCAGCTCCGGGCCGGTGCCGGGGCGGCCGGCGTGGACGACTTCAGGGGCGTCGTGAAACATCTGGCCGAGACCATGGCCGCAGAAATCGCGGACGACCGAATAGCGGTGGCCCTCGGCGTGGCTCTGGATTGCGTGCGCGACATCGCCCATGCGGTTGCCCGGTTTTGCCTGTTCGATGCCCAGCATCATGGATTCATAAGTCACCTGGACCAGCCGACTTGCCTTGATCGGCGTCTTGCCGACCAGAAACATGCGGCTGGTATCGCCGTGCCAGCCACCGAGAATGACGGTCACGTCGATATTGACGATGTCGCCTTCGTTCAGCTTCTTGTCGTTGGGAATGCCGTGGCAGACAACATGGTTGATCGAGGTGCAGCAGCTGTGGGTGAAACCGCGATAGCCGAGCGTCGCCGGAACCGCGCCAGCGGCGAAGGATTGTTGCCGGACCATATCATCGAGCGCGCCGGTGGTCACACCGGGGACAACTTCGGGGACCAGCGAGTCGAGGATCTCGGCGGCCAGCCGGCCGGCCTTGCGCATGCCTTCGAACGCCTCAGGGCCGTGCAGCTTGATCGCGCCTGTGCGGGATGTTGGTGTTGTGTCTTCAACGGTCATATAGTCTGTCATGCCGCTTATATAACGATAGAATTGCCAATATGCGAGGCCTGCCGTGCATATGTTTTCAGTTATTTAATACAAATTGGCTAAGGCGTAGCGTTTGAGGTCCCGAGCGAAGCTATGCCGACAAAATTGAAAATATTATTGATATTGGCTGCTTTGCTGCTGGGCTCGGCCCAGACCATCGTCCGGTTACAATCCCTGATGATACCAGAACTCCAGATCTTCGGACTGGCCTCTTATACGGTGCTGCTCGACATTTGCCTGCTCGGCATTTTCAGCGCGGCGTTCATTCCGGTCCCGATCGTCCGCTAGAGCTTCGCCCTGTTCATATCCTTGGCCGGAATCATCGTCGAAACCTACCAGAGCTCGGTCGTGAATCATATGCCCTATGACGCCTTTATCAGCATGATTAATGCGTCGGGGTCGCTGCATGAGACCTGGGGGCAATATGCCAGCGCGATCGTGATCGGAGGCGTTCAGGCCCTGTTGCTGTTTCTCGGAATCGGGCTGAGCATTCACCATGTGACCAAAGCGCACAGCAAGAAGCTCATTGCCGCGCCGTTGTTGATCCTGTCCGCTCTGGCCGGGATATTGTTTATCCGCGGCGGTGATGGCGCTCGCGGCCTGCCTGCCAGTTACACCGGCGCGGCTTATTCGCTGCTCTACGGATATGAGCGATCCACCGAAGTCATCAAACCGCGAGAACCTGTCACTCTACCGATCGTCAACTCGCTTAACGGGGACGGGGATATCGTGCTGCTGGTCGATGAAAGTATTTCCGGTCAATATCTCGATATCAACAGCTCGCAGGGCGTCTACAGCGGCCTGATGGCGCTCAAAAGCGGCGTCGCCGTCAACATGACCTTGCGCCGCGGCGGCACACGCGAAGACTATGTCCGGATCAACGGCAGCATGCCGTCGATCTGGGCCTATGCCAAAAAGGTCGGACTGGAGACGGTCTATATCGACGCGCCGCGGACCGGGCGGATTTTCGACAATATGATGAACGAGTCCGAGGTGGAAAATATCGACCAGTGGATCGAATTTGACGATGTCCCGATCCAGCGCCTCGACTATGCCTCGGCGGATGCGCTGGCCGAGTTTTTGAACGACGGCAAAAGACAGTTTATCTATCTCCAGAAGATTGGTGCGCATTTTCCGATCCACGACAAATATCCGGATGTATATATGCGCTACAAGCCGGCGCTACCGCGCGGACAGTTTCTGAATATTTCCGATACCGGCGACCGCGAGGGCTTTTCTGGCTCAAGGGAAAGCTGGATCACCTATCGCAACGCCTATCGCAACACTCTGATATGGAATATCGGCGCCTTCTTCGACCGGCTGCTGAGCAAGGCCGATCTGGCGGGTTCGACCATCATCTATACCTCCGATCACGGCCAGAATCTGCACGAACGCGGTGGCACCGGCGTGGTCACCCATTGCTCGCCCGATCCCAAGCCGGAAGAGGGGCTGGTGCCGATGGTCGTGCTGGATATGCCGCAATCCGGTCAACGGCCGGGCGCGTTCGACTGGGACGCCGCGGTCGCGCAGGGCAAAAACAAATCCAGCCATTTCCAGATTTTCCCGACGGTGCTGGGGATGATGGGCTATGATCCAAAAGCGGTGCAAGCCATTTACGGAACCGATCTGCTCACCGTCGATGATGCGCCGTTCGCCTTCAATTATCAGTTCAACGCCCGGCTAGGCCGCGCGCCGAGCTGGAAAGAGATCAAGCTCGACGAGATTGCCTATCCCCCGGCTGGTGACTTCCGGCCCGCGCCCCTCGGCAAGCGCGGGCTGGCGATCGCGGCGCGATCCCCAATGCGCGCCAGCGCGGTTACCGGTACTAAATAACATATTCCCAAATCGCGCCGGATCGCTCTATAGCACCGCCATGAATGATAAAAAAATCTGGACCGCCGCGCTGGTCGTGATCGGTGATGAAATCCTCTCCGGCCGGACGCAGGACAAGAATATCGCGCAGGTCGGGAACTGGCTCAATGTTCAGGGTATCCGCCTCGCCGAGGTCCGGGTGGTCGCCGACGACATGGATCATATCGCCGAGGCGGTGAACATCTTGCGCGCCCGCAATGACTATCTGTTCACCACCGGCGGCATC
>JABMNS010000075.1 GCA_013204445.1 Sphingomonadales bacterium | reverse complement strand
TTGTCACCGTTTCACTTTTTCAAACAGATCGATCAGTTCTTCAAATTTCTCTTGCTGCTCTGCCGGGCTTCCGGTTGCTATTGCTTCGCTGACGCAACAGGCGGCATGGTCTTTGAGGATCTGGCTTTCGACCTTTGCCAGCGCCGATTTCACCGCCTGTACCTGATGCAATATGTCGATACAATAGCGGTCGTCGGCAATCATCTGGGCGATGCCACGCACCTGCCCTTCGATACGACGGAGACGGTTGATTTTCTGATCCGCTGCACCTTTGGCCATATCTTCTCTCTTGAAACAATACCTTATAGGGGTATATGGTATTCTAAAGGAAAAGCCAAGATGAATTATTCCCGCCGCAATATGATCGGCTCGCTCGCTGCATTGAGCGGCCTGGCCGTTCTGCCGATGCCCGCCTGGGCGACGGGCAACATGGGCAGGCACAATGGTGGTTCCGTGCGCAAGGGCATATATGATCTGTCCGGCGCGCAGATCGATCTACATATCGGCGAGGGCAACTTTGCCACCGGCGGCCGATACGGCCATGCAATTGCGGTCAACGGCTCAGTGCCGGGCCCGCTAATCCGGCTGAAAGAAGGCGAGAAGACAGTGCTTTCGGTGCATAATATGCTGACTGAAGACAGCTCGGTCCACTGGCACGGGCTCCTCTTACCATTTCAGTTTGACGGTGTGCCGGGGATCAGCTTTCCCGGAATCAAACCCGGTGCGCGTTTTGATGTGCCGTTGACCCCGCGCCAGTCGGGTACATACTGGTGGCACAGCCATAGCGGACTGCAGGAACAGGTCGGCCATTATGGCCCGCTGATCATCGATCCCGCTGGCACCGATCCGGTCCAATATGACCGTGAGCATATCATATTGCTGAGCGAATTCACGCCGATGCACCCGCATCAGATCATGAAGAAGCTGAAGGTCTCCGAAGGCTATTTCAGCATGCAAAAGACCAGCGCGAGCGACGATTATCCGTTGAGTGCGGAACAGCGGCGGATGTGGGGTCAGATGCGGATGATGCCGACCGATATTGCCGATGTCTCGGCACCGACTTACAGCTATCTGATCAACGGTCATGGACCCGATGACGGGCTGGAACTGCCGTTCGCGCCCGGCGAACGAGTGCGTCTGCGGATCATCAACGGCAGCGCCATGACCTTTTTCAATTTCCGCCTGCCCGGCCTACCGATGACCGTGGTCCAGGCGGACGGGATGAATGTGCAGCCAGTCGAGGTCGACGAGCTACAGATTGGCGTTGCCGAAACCTATGACGTGATTGTTACGCCGACCGAAGCGGGTGCTTTTGCGCTAGCGGCCGAGAGCATGGACCGCAGCGGCATGGCGCAAGCCTCGCTGACCTCGCAGCCCCGACGCAAGGCCGCCTTCCCTGCCCTGCGCGATCCGCCTTTGCTGACTATGGCGGATATGGGAATGAACCATGGTGACAATCAGGGTGACATGAAAGATGCGGATCATGGCGCACATGATGCAATACCGGCCGAGCCAATGGGCCATCGCAAGATGGACCACGCGGCAATGGGGCACAAAATGCCCGAAGCGGTGGCGGCTGATGCACATAGCGAGCATGATACGGGTGCGATGGGCGCAATGGATATGAGTGGCGGTATGAATATGCGCGACACGTCGCTGCTGCCCGAAACGGTAAAGGTCGGGCCCGGCATTGATATGGTGGCGATGAACCCGCAGGATCGCACCGGCTATCCCGGGCTGGGCCTAGACAATGTGCCACACCGGGTGCTCAATTACCGGATGCTGAAATCGCTGGCGATGGATCATCACAAGCGCTCGCCGGACCGCAAAATGGAATTGCATCTGACCGGCAATATGGAACGCTATATGTGGTCGTTCGACGGCAAGAAATATAGCGCGGTGGGCGATGACCCGATCCGCTTCGGCTTTAACGAGCGGGTGCAAGTGAAGCTGGTCAATGACACAATGATGGCGCATCCGATCCATCTCCACGGCATGTTCTTTGAGGTCGTCAACGGCCAGGGCCATCATCAACCGAAAAAACATACGGTGATTGTCCAGCCGGGCAGCAGCGCGACGTTTGACGTAACCACCGACGAGCCGGGCGACTGGG
>JABMNS010000074.1 GCA_013204445.1 Sphingomonadales bacterium | reverse complement strand
GCTGATGGCGGGTCTTGATGGCATCGAGAACAAAATCCACCCCGGTGAAGCCATGGACAAGAATCTCTATGATCTGCCACCGGCAGAGCTGGCTGAAGTGCCGACCGTTTGCGGCTCACTCCGCGAGGCACTCAACGCGCTGGAAGCCGATCACGAGTTCCTGCTCAAGGGCGATGTCTTCTCGAAAGACCAGATCGACGCTTATGCCGAACTGAAATGGGAAGAAGTCAGCCGTTGGGAAACCATGCCGAGCCCGGTCGAGTTCGACATGTATTACAGCAGCTGATCGTTTCGTTCAGATTCACAATAACAAGCCCGGGGCAAGCGATTGCTCCGGGCTTTTTGTCTTTGGTAGATACGGGACAATGTTGCCGCACAGAGGCGCCACCAGTGAATACAACCCAGCCAGTATCGCCAACATCGCAGCGAATGTTTGATGTAATGGTTTCCGGCAAAGCCCGCGCCAGCGCATCAATAGCAGTTGAACATTGCGAACCGGCCCTCACCTCATCGTCCGGCGGGGACGACAGGCTCGACTCGATAGTCGTGACTGCGGCCAAAAACTGATACAGTGCCGCCTGGTCGCTTTCTTGGTCTGTTTGCGCTTGTTGGGCCATGACCGGGCTTGCGGTTAGAGCCGTCGAATGAGACGTTAACCCGTGGACAATTTCAGTCTCCGCATTGCCCCCTTTTGCGCACGTGGCGGCCCCAGCTCAATAATCCTTACTCACCCGCACATTGACACTCTGTCGACCGAGGGTCGAGATAGTCGATAGGATCGACAGCCAGCGGGTGATCTGGAATTCCAGTTGCGTCGCGCTATAGCCCTTGCCGTCGGTGATCAGCTCGACATAGACGCGGCGGGTGATATATTTGCCCGCAGCAATCGAAGTTCCCGAACCGGTATCAACATCCGACGGCAGGATACGCAACCGGTCGAGCCCGACCGCACGGCGCAGTTGGTTGATCGGATCGAGCCCGCCGCCACTGTTGAGCGATGCTACCGCGGCAGCCAGCTGGACCGCTTCTGGCGCAGACAGATTGGCAATCGATGCGCCGAATAATATCCGCGAGAGCAGTTCGTCCTGCGGCAGCGCCGGAATGCTGGTGAAGGCGATTTCGGGCTGATTGCCGGTGCCGGTGACCTTGATCGTGGCGTTGAGACCGGTCAGATTCGCTTCGGCCTCGATATCCAATATCGGATTGACCGGCTGGTTACCGACAAAGCGAATGCGGCCGCGTTCCAGCCGGAAGCGCCGCCCGGAAAAGGTATAATTGCCCCGGATCAGATTGGCGGTGCCAACCATCGCAAAATTGTCGACCGGACCGGAGATCTTGAGATTTGCGGCCCACTCGCTGTCCAGACCCAGCCCCTCGACCCGCAATCGGTTGGGGACATCCGCCGTCACGGCAAATTGCCATGGACGGCTGCGAATCTGTACCGGTCGTTCATCAGCCCGCCGATTAATCTCGCGGGTTTTAATGTCCGACAAACTAGCGGTCGCGCTTGCCTTGCCGAAGCGGAAGAAGCTGCGGTTGAGGATCACGTCTCCCGAGATCAGGCCGCCTTCTGAGGAGCTGCGGATCTTGATCGGGCCGGTCACGGTGGCGGCAAAATCATCCCGGTCGATAAGCGCGGCCCGCTGGGCATTAATGTCCATCACGATGCCGATCCCTTCACCGGGGGCGACGGCAAAATTGAAACTGCCGCTGCCGCTCAGCGTTCCGCCATCGACCGTGACACCAGTAAGATTCGGCAGCACCAGACGCGAGCCGTCAAACCGTCCCACCGCCTTGATATTGGAAATAACGGTTCCGGTCAGGGGGCTTTCCAGCCGCGCGTTGCTGGTGCTGACCCGTCCCTCTATCCGGGGATTGGCGAGACTACCGCTAATATCGGCGCTGGCCGTTACCGGTCCCGTCAGGTCGAAAGTTTCGACGCCGGTCAGGCGCCAAAGACTCTCGGCACTGCCGCTGAACCGGGCCTGTGCGAAAAGGCGCTTGTGCATCAGCTCATCCTGCCAGCGACCTCCGCCAAGGCCGGTTACTCGCCCTTGGAACTGGCCGATGGTTTTCCCTGCAGGAGATTTTATGATCCCACGCGCCGCCGCATTGCGCTGAGAAACAGAAATATTCAGGCCGAGATCAACCGGAGCGGACGTCAGAATCAAGCCGGAGCGGGTCAGACCCTTGACCGTCAGCTTTGCCTCACCCACTGGCACTTGTGAGCCCGGCTGGGTGAGCTTTACAGTGCCGTTGACCGTGCCACCTAGTCCGAGGTCGGGATAGGCGATATCAATCAGCGACAACGGCATTTTCGCCATCGACAGGTCGAGCCTGGAATTTTCACGCCCCCAGCGGCCCGACATCCGTGCGCTGCCGCTACCGTAGCTGACCGTGGTGGGAGAAGCCGTCCAGCCATCACCGACCCGCCGGAGATCAAGCGCCCGCGTCAGGCGAAGATTGCGACCTTCAAACTGGCCGTGTCCGGTAATTTGATAGCGATCGGGGGTGATATCAGCTTTCGCCTGAAATTCGAACGTACTACCCCGTGTTCCCGCGACGGCAAAAGTTGCCGAGCCACTGCCATTAATCAGCTTGGCATTGGCTGCAATCCGGCCGACAATCAGCTCGCCGCGGCTGATCCCCTGCGCCCGGATGGTCGCGTCAATATTGGACTGGCCATCAATCAGGACAATATCCGCATCGAGCACGGCGGTACGGATGAAAATCGGCGGATTGCCATCAAAGCGGGCATTTTCAGCCTTGAGATTTGCGCGGATCAGCTGCCGTCCATTGCCGGGCCTGAACAGGACATCGCCGTTCACGCCACCGCCGCTGACAGCGAGCGTACCGGCGAGGCCCGCTGCGGTCGGCGTGATCGTACCGGTCGCCAGCGTATCGGACACCAGTAGGCGATCGACCCGCACCGCTGCGGCCTGACCCGGCGTGGTCAGGATCATCCCGTCACTGCTGAATGGCCCCAGCGTGGATCCACCGGCAGCGACATAGGAAAATCCGGCCTTTACCGAGTCGAGTTGCAGACTGACCAATGAAAGCCCAGCCGCCGGCAGCGGGCTTTCGAGTAACAAGGCAATTTTGGGCCGGTCCAGCGGCCCGTCCAGCTTGAGATCAAAGCGACCATATCTACCCTGGCTGCCCGATCCGCGAAACGCGAAGGTCGTAGCCCCGGTCTGGCTACCGAAACCCCTGAACGAAATATCAGGTGCCTTGAGATTGAGATTGGCAAACCGCAATAATCCGTCCGGACCAAGCGACAGGCTGGTTTCCAATTCCGGCAAACCGCCGGCCAATTCGCGCAGGAAGTCGATGTCAAACCGGCGCAACTTAGCATTTACCTGACCATCCACCGAAAGGCCGGAAGGCGCAGGTCCCAGATCAATATCGGCAATGATATCGGCGACACCGACACCCTGCACTGCAAATCCCGGTGCCGTGGCAGTGATGTTGACGGCGAAATCGCCGGTGGAAGGACGCAGGTCAAAATCCAATGTACCTTTTGCCGCATTGGTCGCAACGCTTGCAAGCTCAGCAAACAGTCGATCATTTTCAAAGCGCAGCAATGCGGTTGCGGTAAAACCGGAGAGCAATTTCTTCAGCAATTCTCCATTGCCTATCAGCGTTCCGACGGAAAGCTCTAAAGGAATGTCCCAGCCGCTGGCATCGCGCTGACCCTCGCCCTCCCCGCGCACATCGGTCAGCAGGGTCTTGCCCACCGCCAGTTGCGGCGCGGTCAGCAGATATTGATAGCGCAGTTCGGAAAATTTTCCGTTCAGCAAAGCCTTTAACTCGAAATCCTGCGCCTTCATATTGGCCGCCAGCGCGGATGGATCAATCAGCCTTGTCTCAAGCCGCATCGCATCCAGACTGTTTCGAGCAAGGTCGATCCCTCCCTGCGCGGTAACGGACATGGCCGCAGAACGCGCTTCGAATTCCAAAGCCACACGACGATCCGCGAGACTTGCGGTCCCCTTTATCGCCAGATCGGGCGATGCCAGTTTCTGCGCGATGCCGTCGGGCATCAGCGATGCGGTCAGCTTGCCATCATAAGCAAACAGCCCTTCCCGCGCTTCGAGGGTTATTTGCGTCAATGTCTCGCCATTGCTGAGCGCATTCAGCTCACCATTCCACTTCTGCCAGTTTCCATCCCCTTTCAGGGTGACAGCCAGATCGCGCTCCAGTCCTAGAGCCCCGGCCAGTATACCACCGGCAGGCGCGACTATTTCTGCATCGATATCAAGCTTTTGCCGATCCGGTTCCGCATTCAGGGCAAGCAGCAATTTGTCGCCGGTGCGCGTGGTTGCAGCATCAAGATGCAGCATCGCGCGACCAGCTCTGATATCGGC
>JABMNS010000010.1 GCA_013204445.1 Sphingomonadales bacterium | reverse complement strand
GATAAGGGGGGCATCATCGGGGGAGGATGAAAATGCAAAAACGTCATCAACTGGCATTCATGGCCTTTCTGGCCATTTTTATCTGCTATATGGACCGGGTCGCGATTTCGGTCGCGATCATCCCGATGGTCGAAACCTATGGTTGGGATTTGTCGACCCAGGGGCTGGTGTTGTCCAGCTTCTTCATCGGCTATCTACTCACCCAGGTTGTCGGCGGAAAGCTAGCTGATCTTTATGGCGGCAAGGTTGTTCTCGGTTTCGGGGTACTGATCTGGTCACTCTTTACATTGGTCGCCCCTCCGGCTGCGGCACTGGGGATCGCGGTTCTGATCGTCGCCCGGATATTAATGGGCATGGGCGAAGCGGTCACCTTTCCCGCCATTTACGCACTCTACGCCCGCTGGATACCGGTCAAGGAACGGTCGCGATCCGCAGGATTTTCAAATAGCGGCATCCCGTTGGGAACGGTTTTTGCGCTGCTGGCGACGCCAGTGATTGTGGCGACCTGGGGCTGGGAATGGGTATTTTACATATTTGGCGGGATCGGTTTTGGCTGGTGCGTTGTCTGGTATTTCCTCATTGCATCGAGCCCGCGTCAGCAAGTCGGCATTAGCCAGGCCGAGCTGAATCTAATTGCAGCCGACACGATTGTTGATACGCCGGCTGTCGCAACGCCCTGGCGTGCGCTGATGACCAATATGCCGGTCTGGGCCGTGATCGTCGCCCATTTTTGCAACAATTGGTGGTTCTATGTCCTGCTCGCGTGGTTGCCGACCTTTGTCACCAAGGGACTGGGCGTGGATTATGCCTCCGTCGGCTATTTTGCGATGATGCCGCATATCGCTTTATTCCTCTTTATCAACCTTTCCGGGGTCGTTGCCGACCGGCTGATTGGCAGCGGCATGACCATTACGCGGGTGCGCAAGCTGATGATGCTGATTGGCTTTGGCGGCAGCATTATCGCGCTGCTGCTTGTCGGACAAGCTGAAGATGCCGTCACCGCGATCACCATAATGACCATTGGCAGTGCATTGGGCGCTTTTGCGGTCAGCGGTTTTTTTGTCAACCATATGGACATTGCGCCGGAACATGCCGGTACGTTGATGGGGATTACCAATACCGCCGGCACCATTCCCGGCATTGTCGGTGTGCTGGTCAGCGGCTGGATATTGGACGTCACCGGATCATGGGCGCTGGTGTTTCAGTTGGCAGCAGGAGTGGCTGCTTTTGGGCTTATATTCTATCTGATCTTCGGCAGCGGAGAACGCCAGTTCACGGCAGCGCCAGCTCAGTGAAAATCGCGTGACTTCGGTAATATCCGGACATTGCGGGGATGTCCGCCATTGGACCTGGTGGGATGCGACTGGGCTGATCGAGCGGCCTCTGCCTGACGCACCACCTGCCTGTCTTCGTTGCGATAGACCGGCCGGTTGACCTCGTCGGCTCGGGCCATTGGAATGTCCGGCCGTTCGTGGGTGGTGATCTCGTTCAGCATGAAGCTATAATCCTCGACGCGGGCGGTCATCAGATGGGTCACGCCTTCCGCGCTCCGCTGGACCTTTCCGGTGGCAAGCATCAGCCGGGCCGCCATCACCGGGCGGCGCATTTTTTCAAACCGGCTGGCCCAGAGCAGCAGGTTGGACACCCCGCTTTCGTCCTCCAGCGTGATGAAAATCGCATTGCCCTTGCCGGGGCGCTGGCGGATCAGGACGACGCCGGCGACCTTTACCTGCGAGCCATTTTTGGCTTGTGCAAGCTCTGCGCAACTGAGCACACCCCTCGCCCGGAACTGTTCGCGCAGGAACTCCATCGGATGGCCCTTGAGCGACAATCGGACGCTTTGATAGTCTGCGACTACATGTTCGCCCTTGGTCATGGCGGGCAGGCGCGCGTCCTGTTCCTGACCCAATTCCCTAGCTTGTGCGGCGTCAAACAGCGGCAAAGTGTTGACCGGGGTCCGGCGGACTTCCCAAAGCGCCTGACGGCGATCCAGCCCCAGCGACCGGCAGGCGTCGGCGTCGGCGAGCAGGCGCAGCGCACGGCCCGGCAGATTGGCCTTGTGGGCAAGCTCCTCGATCGTCCGGAACGGGCGGGCGCTGACGATCTCGTTCGCCCATGTTTCGCGAAAGCCGTCGATCTGGCGGAAGCCGATGCGGAGGGAGGGGCTATTTATCTCCAACCCATTATCCCAATCACTAAAATTCACATCTGGCTCCTGCACCACAACCCCATGTTCGCGGGCATCCCTGACAATCTGTGCGGGCGCATAAAACCCCATCGGCTGCGAATTCAGCAAGGCCGCCGCGAACACCGCCGGGTGATGGCATTTGATCCAGCTCGAAACATACACCAGCCGGGCAAAGCTGATCGCGTGGCTTTCTGGAAAACCATAGCTGCCAAAGCCCTGGATCTGCTTGTAACAGCGCTCGGCGAAATCCGGCTCATAGCCCTTGGCGGCCATGCCGGTGATCATCTTCTCCCGGAAATGATGGATCGTGCCGACATTGCGGAAAGTCGCCATCGCCCGGCGCAACCTGTTGGCATCGCCGGGAGAAAAATCTGCGGCGACGATCGCCAGCTTCATCGCCTGTTCCTGAAACAAGGGCACGCCAAAAGTCTTGCCGAGTACGGATTTGAGCTCGTCGGGATCATGCGGCGGGCTGGGTGAGGGTAGAGTGACCTTCTCGACGCCACTGCGCCGCCGCAGATATGGATGGACCATATCGCCTTCGATCGGACCGGGCCGGACAATCGCGATCTGGATCACCAGATCGTAAAACACTCTTGGCTTGAGCCGCGGCAGCATGTTGATCTGGGCCCGGCTTTCGACCTGGAACACGCCGATACTGTCGCCCTTGCACAACATGTCATACGTGGCCGGATCTTCGTGCGGGATATTCTGCAGGTCATGATCACCGGCCTGGATGTCCCGCATGATATCAAATGCCTTGCGGATGCAGGTGAGCATGCCGAGCGCCAATATATCGACCTTCATCAGGCCGAGCGTATCAATATCATCCTTGTCCCACTCGATGAACGTGCGGTCGTCCATCGCGGCATTGTGGATCGGCACGGTCTCGTCGAGCCGGTCCTGGGTCAGCACAAAGCCGCCGACATGTTGCGACAGGTGGCGGGGAAATTGCAGGATCTGCCGGACCATGTCGCCGACCCGTCTGATCTCGGGATTGTCCGGGTCGAGCCCGGTTTCGGCAAAACGATTGTCGGGAGCCTTGCTCGAATGGCTGCCCCAGACGGTACTCGAAAGGCGGGTCGTGATATCTTCCGACAGGCCAAGCGCCTTGCCGACCTCGTGGATCGCGCTGCGCGAGCGATAATGGACCACGGTCGCGGCGATCCCGGCGCGGTGGCGGCCATAGCGCGCATATATATACTGGATGACCTCCTCGCGCCGTTCATGTTCGAAATCGACGTCAATGTCGGGTGGTTCGCGGCGTTCCTCGGAAATGAATCGGGAGAAGAGCAGGTCATGTTCCATCGGATCGGCCGAAGTGATGCCGAGCAGATAACAGACCGCGCTGTTCGCCGCCGACCCGCGACCCTGACAGAGAATCTTCTGATCCTGCGCAAATTTGACAATATCGTGAACGGTCAGGAAATAGGGCGCATATTCCATCTTCTGGATCAGCCGCAATTCCTCCTCGACTTTCGCGCGCAGCCGTTCGGGAAGGGTGGTGCCATGGCGGGCATGAGCGGCGGACCAGGTGAGATGTTCAAGCCAGCCCTGCGGTGTCCAACCCTCGGGTACCGGTTCCTCGGGATAATGATAGCTGAGCTCATCGAGCGAAAAATCGATCAGGCCGAGCAGCTTCTGCGTCGCCGCAATCGCTTCGACATGGTCACGGAACAGACGCGTCATTTCTTTAGGAGGTTTGAGATAGCGCTCGGCATTGGCGGTGAGCAGGCGGCCAGCTTTGTGGATCGTAGTCTTCCCGGCAATGCAGGTCAGAATATCGTGGATCGGTCGCTGTTCCGGCGTCGCATAGAGCGGGTCATTGGTGGCGAGCAAGGGGACACCGGTCGCTTTGGAGAGGCTGCTCAGCCTCGCAAGATAGCGCTTGTCCGGGCCGGAGCGCGGCATGGTTGCGCCCAGCCAGATATGGGGGGTGAGAGAGTGGAGCTGGTCAATAAGCCCCTCCCCTTTAAGGAAGGGGATGAAGCTGCTACCAAACTGGGTGGGATATGAGGAAGCTGGCTCGATGCCAGATTCTGAATTTCTTTGACGGACGGCACCACTCCAACCCCTCCCCTGAAGAGGAGGGGCTAAAATGATCAGCGCCCAATCCTCGCAGCACCATTGCAGCAGATCAACCTCATAGAGAAAGCAACCGCCCTTCTCCGCCCGCAAATTCCCGGTCGATAGCAGCCTTGTCAGCCGCCCCCAGCCGCTCCGGTTGAGCGGATAGACAATTATCTCCGGCGTTGCATCGGCAAAGATCAGCCGCGACCCGACAATCAGTCTGAACGCGGGTAGCACCAGCCCTTCTTCCTCCGCATCTTCATGGGCTCGGCGCAAGGCGGCATGTGCCCGGACGACGCCGGCGACGCTGTTGCGGTCGGCGACACCAATGCCGGTCATGCCCAGGGTCATCGCCTGCATCACCATATCGGCGGGGGAGGAGGCACCGCGCAGAAAGCTGTAATGTGTCGAAGCGGCGAGTTCGGCGAAGTTCACGCAAACAATCCATGAACATACCAATCCGGGTTCGCTTTTTCCTCGCCATATAGCCCGTGCCGAAACAGCCAGTAGCGCCGCCCACGGGCATCCTCGACGCGGTAATAGTCGCGGGTAAGACCGCCGTTTCCGGATTGCTGTCCGTTCTTGCGCTGCCACCATTCTGAGGCGATGCGCTCGGGACCTTCATAGCGTATCACCTGATGGGTCTTGCGCCGCCAGGTGAAGCAATGGGGCGGACCGTCGGGGATTTCGGCGATCACCTGGACGCGCTGCGGCGGATCGAACATGTGCAGGGGGCGCATCGGTGGGTTGACGGAAGACAGTCTCTCCCACGGCACGGGGGGCGGGGCGTTGAGCGCGGGCAGCGCGAGCAGGCCCTGTTCGGGTATATGGCTGTCGGCGGCGATAAATTTCTGTACCTGGCCGCGGCCCAGCCGCGTGCTGAGCTGGCTGAGTAGAGCGACTTCGTCACCGTGCCGGTCCTCGCCGCCTTCGAGGCGCAATTGTTGTGGTGCCAGTGGTTCCGAAGCGACGATGCTCAGCCGGATCAAGTCATAGCCGAAACCCGGATTGAGCGCGTCGTTGAGTGTCTCTATCCGTTCGCGCAGCAGCCGCTTGAACAGGGCCGCATCGCGGGTCGGCGCGCCGGTTTCCAGGCCGAGCCTCGCGACATCGCCATCGCAGCGGAACAGCATCATCCGGATCATCCGTGCGCCCTGGCCGCGCTCGTTGAGCCGATCGGATGCTTCTACAAATAGTTCCGACAGGCAGGTGAGCGCGCCATCAATATGGGTCAAAGGCTCCGAAAAGCGGCGCTCGGCGACCACATTGCCAATCCTGCGTAGCGGATCGATCGGGCGGTCTTCGAGCCCGAGAATCCGGTCCAGCCGAACTGTCAGTTCCATCCCGAAGCGCGCGGCCAGATTGGCGCGCGGGCGTTCGGCAATATCGCCAATCCTGTAAAGCCCGGCTCGTTCCAGCGCCTGATGGACCTTTGCGTCCATGGCGAGCGCTGACACCGGCAGCTGCGCTTCCGCGCCCTCCTTCAGACCATGTCGGGCTAGCGCCAGCGCGGCATCCGGCGTTCCGGCGAGCGCCCAGTGGGCGCTATGGCCGGAAGCGTCGAGCCGATCCTCAGCATCCTGCGCGAGCGCTTGCTCATTCTTATGTAGATGCGCCGCGCCGGTGATATCGAGAATTAGCGCATAAGGCGGGTCGACCGCCACCATCGGAGTGTAGCGCTCGCAGGCTTCCGCCAGCCGAGACAGCAGGTCTGCATCGGCCAATGGATCATGGTCAAAGGCCAGTAGGTCCGAAACGCGCGCCCGTGCGTCGGCGAGCTTCATGCCTGGCCCCAGACCCAGGGACACCGCCTGCCGGTCCGCCGCCATGATCAACATCGCGCCGCGAATTTTCTCGATTAGCGCAAACGGATGGTCAGGCGGCCCGTGCGCCTTGATGATCCGCTCGGATGGCAGGTAGGGCAGGAACAGCGCCAGGGTACGGCGTGCTCTGCTCGCTCTGCTGTTCGCGGAAGATTTTATCATCACGGTTCCACTCCAGTCGGGCGCTTAGCCCGTAAAGACCGCTGCGATGGCGCAGCAAGTTGATATCAAAGGCGGGATGGCCCGGAGCATTGGCATCTAGTGGTGAGGAAGGCGCAGCGGCCACTTGCCAGCGACTGAAGGCAGCGGTCGGCAGCGGATTTTCTGCGTCGCTGCCAGAGCGCAAGAACAGGCTGAGCACGCCTGACTTTTGCGAGGACAGCGACAGCCGCCTTGTCGCCGTCAGGTCGAGACCCTTGGGCCTTTTCCCCGCGAGTTCGATAATCACCGCGCCCATGGCCGAGGACCGCGCGCCGTCGGCCGCCGCGCGGAGCACCGCTATGCTGTCCGGCGCATCGACGTGGATAATGCCGGATGGATCAACTCCGAGTTCCGCCAGCCCCGGCGGATAGAGCCTGCCCAGCCGTCTGGCTTCCCCGCTTTCGCTAATCCATAAGACAGGCCGTTCCGCTCGGCCCGAAATCTGGCAGCGCTGCGCCCACAGCAGCGCCATGGCCGCCGCACTCGTCCAATCCCCTTTCTCTGCCGCATGCAATTCATGCAGCGCCGCACGCGGCAGGCCATCGATCCCCGCATTGCCGCGCAAGGCCGCGTCGATTCTGTCGACGCCAAAGCTGAAATGCGATGGCAGACCATCTTCCTCCGCCGCCCTTGCGCCGGACGCCGCCAATATCTTGGCGAGACGAGCCCGCAAGACAGAAGGTTTCGCTGGTGTCACCGAAGGCACAGCGGAAGGGTTGGCCGACGCAGGTCTGCAGGCCCAGTCTGGATCCGAATCGATATTGTTCATGATATGTTCTAATTTATAGAAGAGAACGGCTGGGTCAAGTGTTTCCATGGCTGTCGGCATGCTGACCGATGGGATAGGCTCGCAGTGGAGGCGAGGTGAGGGGACAAAAATCCCGTCACAGCGGCTAGCGGATAGAAAAAGCGGCCTGATTGGCTCCAGCGCTGGTTGTTTCGGAGTCGGTCTTTCGAGACCGCCGCCGCCGAGCAGCACGCTGCAACTCTCGGCAATATTCTATCGCTTGTCTATGCAAAGCTTGTCTTGATTGCCGGGTGCTGCGCGACCAGATGATCCCAAGTTGAAAAACAGCAGCATTTGTCAATGAGGATAGCTTGTGGTTGAAAGCCTTCAGATATTGATTGAATCATCGCGTTTTCAAAATGCGATCATGGCGGTGATTGTCATCAACGCGATCATCATCGGGATGGAAACATCTCCCATGCTGATGGAACGCTATGACGCCATACTTGGCGCTCTCGACCAGATTGCGATCGGAATTTTCATTATCGAAATCTTGCTCAAGCTATTTGTCTACCGCCTATCTTTCTTCAAAAATGGCTGGAATATCTTTGATTTTGTGATTGTTGCTGTGGCGCTGCTGCCGACTGGCGGAAGCCTGTCAGTCCTTCGCGCGCTACGCATATTGCGTGCTTTGCGCCTCGTCTCGGCCATGCCGAAGATGCGCAAGGTCGTGCAGGGTCTGTTTGCGGCGATCCCGTCGATGGGAACGGTCATCATTTTGCTTGCTCTGGTTTTCTATATCGCTGCGGTGATGGCGACCAAATTATTCGGCAGCGAGTTTTCGCAATGGTTCGGTTCGATTGGTGCATCGCTCTATTCGCTGTTCCAGATCATGACGTTAGAAAGCTGGTCGATGGGCATCGTCCGCCCGATCATGGAAGTCTATCCTTGGGCTTGGGTGTTTTTCGTGCCCTTTGTGCTGGTTACCAGCTTTGTTGTGCTCAACCTGTTCATCGCGATCATTGTCAACGCGATGCACGAGGAAGCCGATGAGGAGCAGACTGCCCAGCGGGATGAAATATTGGATGAGATCCGGGCAATCAGGCGTGAGATAAAAGAACTGCGAAGCTGATTATCAGCCATTTTCTGACAGGCTAAAGCCCCCTTTTTTCCGCGGAGTGCCTTTGCCGGAAACAATCTCGAAATGTCAGATTTTTCTGCAGAGCATGATGCCCCGGTGGCGACACCGTCACCTTCTATCCTGTCCATACGTCGGCTCGCCTCAATTACCTTAACAAAACTAGGTGTCGTTTTTTAACGAGAAAACTGTATGCATTGATTACTTTTTTTTGTAAATTTAAGGATTGAAATATGAATAATTTTATGACCCTCTTGACCGGCGCAGCGCTGCTTGCTGCAACACCAGCCCTGGCGCAAGATGCCGCACCGGCTGTCGAAGCTCAAGTGGGCATGAAGGTTGTCGGGCCCAATGGCGCTGATGTGGGCATAGTGGATTCCGTAGGCGGTGGCGCCGTGGTGGTGGATACTGGCAAGAACAAGGCTGCGCTCGCGACCAATGCCTTTGCGAAAACAGACAATGGCCTATCGATCATGATGACGAAGGCTGATCTTGATGCCGCCGTCGAAAAGGCTGCTGCTGATGCACAAGTCCAATTGCTGGCCAGCCTGACCCCGGGCACCGAAGTGAAATCCGTAACCGGAGCGGCGGTAATCGGTACCATAAAGGAAAAAGATGCCGAATATGTGACTGTGGATCATGACGGCCAAGCGGTGAAACTGCCCGTCGATGCCTTCATGACCCAGGCCGATGGTGTCTCGATCACGATGACCGAAGCCGAATTCAAAGCCGCAGTTGCCGGTACTCAATAAGCTTCTAGCAATAAGCCTTTAGCCTTAGCGGCGGCAGACAGATTTTCCTGCCGTCGCTAAGCGCTGAACTTTAGCCCCAATTCATACATTGCAATAGCCGCCTGGGCTGCCTCGCCGCCCTTATTCTTGCGGGCCTTGTCGGCACGCGCCAGCGCCTGCTCTTCATTCTCGACGGTGATGATACCATTGCCGATCGCCGCGCCATCCATCGACAGGGGCCATGATCCCGCGCGCGCTTTCACCGGCGACAATTTCAAAATGATAGGTTTCGCCGCGAATCACCACGCCGATCGCAACAAAGCCGTCATATAGATCGCTGTCGATAGCTAGGGAGATAGCGCCCGGAATCTCGAGCGCCCCCGGGACGGTGATGACCTCATGCTCATGACCGACCGCTTTCAGCGCATCGGTCGCGCCCTCGATCAGCATGTCGTTGAGATGGTCGTAAAAACGCGCTTCGACGATCAGGAATTTTGCCATTTTCTATTTCTTTCCGCTTCTTAAGGCCCTCCTCTTCAGAGGAGGGTGTGTGATTGCTAGGCGCTCTCGAGTTCTTTGGCTGCTCCGCTGCCATCACCGGCCGGTACCGGACGCTGTCCGATAATCCTGAGCCCATAAGCGTCCAACCCGACTAGGTCATGGCTGGTATTGGTCAGCAGTTCCATATCGTGGACACCCAATTCGGTCAGGATTTGCGCACCGACGCCATAGTCGCGCAGTTGGTCCATCGCCGGTGGCTTGCCGCCGCCCAGACTGCGGACCTGCCGCGAATATAAGTCGGGCACGCGCGGGCTAATGAACACGATGATCCCGGCCCCTTCCTCGCCGATTATCTTCATCGATTCCTGCAACATGTTGGCGCGTCCGGTTTCCTGACCAAACAGGTCGGAGAAGATCGCGGTTGCATGCATCCGCACCAATGTTGGCTTGTCGGGATCGATATGACCTTTCTGCAGGACGATCTGCTCGCTCTCGGTCGCCGTATTATAGAATGTCATGGCATTCCACTCGCCGCCCCAGCGGCTGGAGAAACGGGCTTCGTCGCGGCGCTCGGTCAGATGATCATGGCGCAGGCGATAGGCAATCAGATCGCGAATCGTGCCGATTTTCATGCCATGATGCTGGGCAAATTCGATAAGATCATCGAGCCGCGCCATCTCGCCGTCATCCTTCATGATCTCGCAAATCACGCCCGCGGGGTTGAGGCCAGCCAGCCGCGAAACATCGACTGCTGCCTCGGTATGTCCGGCGCGGACCAGCACGCCGCCGTTGCGCGCTTGCAACGGAAATACATGGCCGGGGGTGACAATCTCTTCCTTGCCCTTGGTCCGGTCGATCGCGACCGCGACTGTGCGCGCCCGGTCGGCGGCGCTGATTCCGGTGGTAACGCCATCGCGCGCCTCGATCGAAGTGGTGAAGGCGGTTTCATACGCACCGCGGTTATTCTGGCTCATCATGTCGAGGCCAAGTTCCTCGACCCGGTCCCGCGACATCGCGAGGCAGATCAGCCCGCGGCCATATTTGGCCATGAAGTTGATCGCATCGGGAGTCGCCATTTGCGCCGGGATGATCAGGTCGCCTTCATTCTCCCGGTCTTCATCATCGACCAATATATACATCCG